>CAYXTZ010000080.1:0-6944 GCA_964468535.1 uncultured Sulfurovum sp. | reverse complement strand
ATGAACAAAATAAACATACAAACCTACAAAAGCTCCATAGGAGAGTTACTTTTAGGCTCCTATGAAGATAAGCTTTGTCTTCTTGATTTTAAATACAGACGTATGCGAACAAGCGTAGATAAACGCATACAAAAAGGGCTAGGTGCTGCGTATGTAGAGGAGAGTTCCCAAACTATAGAAAAAACCATAGCAGAACTTGAGGAGTATTTTGAAGGAAAAAGAAAAACTTTTGATATAGCTCTTCTTACTGTTGGTACTGAGTTTCAAAAGTCTGTATGGGAGGGGCTAGTTAAAATCCCTTATGGAACAACAGCTTCCTACCTAGAACTAGCCAAAAACATATGTAATGAAAAAGCAGTACGAGCAGTAGCCTCTGCCAATGGTGCAAATGCCATTGGCATACTTATACCCTGTCATCGTATCATCGGAAGTAATGGGAATTTGGTTGGGTATGCGGGTGGACTGCCTGCGAAGAAGAAGCTTTTGGAGTTAGAAAATAACCTATTTTCTTAAATCAGACTAATTTAATATTTTAATTAATATTTTAGACCTTCCCCAAAAAAATGTCCCCCTAAGTCTGAGCCTACAAGATGAATCTGGGGAGTGTGGAAGAGCATATATAAAGTATTTATCAATATGAAAGGTGACTCTAAAGGTAAGTATTAAAGTGTGATGCTGTACACTTTCAGAAATAGAACAAGGATTTTATAAAATGAGCAACATAAAAATATACCATAACCCAAGATGTTCAAAATCACGAGATGCAGTGATACTTTTAGAAGAAAAAGGTGTAGAAGTGGAGATAGTGAAATATTTGGATACGCCACCAAGTAGACAAGAACTTATCGAGATACTTGATATGTTGGGTCTGAGTGCTAGGGGGCTTATGCGTACCAAAGAGGACATATATAAAGAGCTTGGCATTAAAGATATAAATGATGAAGATATGCTTATCGGTCTTATGGTGGCAAATCCTAAGCTAATAGAACGTCCCATAGTCATCAAAGATGGAAAAGCTGCGATTGGTCGTCCTATAGAGAATATTATCGAACTTATAAAATAGCTTGTAAGCTCCTTTGGAGCCTACATTTATTTGACTTTTTCACTTGCTTTTTCGACACTTTCAGCACATTTCGCTAAAATCACGTCAATTATATACACAAGGACAACACTTGCTTAGTACAGTAAACTTAACACAACGCTACGGGAAGAGAGTACTCTTCGACAAAATAAATATGACTATGGATACGGGTAAACGCTATGGGCTTATAGGTGCAAATGGTGCAGGAAAATCTACATTTATGAAAATACTTGCAGGAGAATTAGAACAAAGTGATGGTGAAATACAACTGCAACCTGGACTCAAACTAGGAATGCTTTCTCAAAACCAGTATGCCTTTGAAGACTATACACTAAGTGATGCTGTACTTTATGGAAATAAAAAGCTTTTTGATGCACAAAAAGAGAAAGAAAAACTTTATATGGAGGGAGACTTTGAGTCTGATGAGGTCAACAACCGTCTAGGTGAACTAGAAATGATTTGTGCAGATGAAGACCCCACGTATGAGTCTGATGTAAAGATAGAAAAGTTGTTGCAATCACTTGGTTTTCCTGCAACACAACATGCAGAGCTTATGTCATCACTTACGGGTGGAGACAAGTTTAAAATTTTATTAGCACAGGTACTTTTCCTTAAACCAGATGTATTACTACTAGATGAGCCCACAAACAACCTTGACATGGCGACTATCTCATGGCTAGAAAATGAACTTAAACGCCATGAGGGTACACTCATGGTTATCTCTCACGATAGACACTTCCTTAATGGTGTAGTGACACATATACTTGACCTTGACTTCCAAAACATCCGTGAATTTACAGGAAACTATGATGAGTGGTACATCGCGGCAAATCTCATAGCAAAACAAGCAGAGACAGACAGAGCCAAAGGGCTTAAAGAAAAAGAAGAGTTAGAAAGCTTTATCAAACGATTTTCAGCCAATGCATCTAAAGCAAAGCAAGCAACGTCCAGACAAAAACAACTCGATAAGCTTGATGTTCAGGCGATTAAACTTTCTTCACGTCGTGACCCGTCTATCATGTTTAAACCTCACCGTGACATAGGAAATGAAGTGCTTGAAGTTGAGGATATTTCTAAGTCATATGATGGTGAAATGGTTTTTGAAAACATGTCTTTTAAAGTAAAAAGTGAAGATAAAATAGCCATCATTGGAGCTAATGGTGTGGGCAAAACAACCTTACTTAAAATCCTCATGGAAGAGATAGAAGCAGATTCTGGAAAACATAAATGGGGGCAAACGATTACATACTCTTACTTTCCTCAAAATACTACAGACCTAGTAGTAGGTGATGAAGAGTTGCCACAGTGGATACAAGGTTTCGATGTCAAATGGCACATAGACGATATCCGAAAAACACTTGGGCGTATGCTTTTCTCTGGAGAAGAACAAAAGAAAAAAATAGATGCATGTTCTGGTGGAGAAAAGCATAGGGTAATGCTTTCTAAAATCATGATGGATAGTTCTAATTTTTTAGTGATGGATGAACCAAATAACCATCTTGACCTCGAAGCTATTGTGTCACTTGGTGAAGCTTTACATAACTATAAAGGTGGCGTTATCTGTGTTTCACACGATAGAGAACTCATTGATGCTTTTGCAAACAGGATTATACAAATCAACGAAGATGGTACGATAATAGACTATGAAGGCGATTATGAAAGCTTTGTAGAAGAATACGGAAAATAATTTAGATAACTTTGGTTATAATATTTGATTGTACTTAGAATAATAATAAACAATTAGGGTTATATCACCGTGTTAGATGCAGTTGAAAGAAAAATAGAACAATTTATAGCTGAGTTAGATGATAAAGAAGTTATATCTTTATATGCCAAACTTCCTCACGGAAAGAGGCTTCGAGCAAAGCTCATTTTGAAGATAGCAGGCTCTTCTTTAGCTGTAATAAAAACAGCTGCAATCGTTGAGCTTATACACGCCGCAAGTCTTTTGCATGATGATGTCATAGACGATGCCTACACAAGACGCTCTAAGCCTTCACTCAATGCCCTTTATGGAAATAAAACTGCCATTATGCTAGGAGATATACTCTACTCCAAAGGCTTTTTTGAACTTAATAATATCAGTCCAGAAGTATCAAAAATTATTTCTAACGCTGTTGTCCAACTAAGCCTTGGTGAACTGAAAGATGTGTCACTTTCTAAAACATTTAACACAGATAAAGAAGTTTATTTGGAAATGATTTACCAAAAAACCGCTTCACTGATGGAAGCCTGTGCGGGAGCAGCCGCACACTTAGCAGGTAAAAATATAGAGATTTATATGACCTACGGAAGAAATCTTGGTATTGCTTTTCAGATGATAGATGACTTATTGGATATCACAATGGATGCTGAGACTTTAGGTAAACCTGCATTGCACGATTTTGAAGAGGGCAAGACAACCTTGCCTTATATTTATCTTAATGAGGTACTTGAAAATTCAGGGCAGATGAAGCTACAATCTTTACATGGAAAGTCTTTAAATCCTTCCGATCAAGCATGGATAAAAAATATGATGCAAGAAACAGGAGTAATCCAAAAAAGTTATGATGAAGCCAAGATGCTTATAGAGGAAGCGATTAGGCTTATGGATGCAGAAGGTGAACCTGCACTTAGTGGTATAGCAATGGTGATGATAGAGAGGGATTTCTAAATGTATTATCAAATTGTAAGTTTCTCACATAAAACGTGTGAACAAGGCATGCGTGAAAAGTTGGCTTTTTCCAATAGTGACGAGACAAAAGAAATGTTAAACCTCCTTGTAGGGTTTGACTTTGTGCATGAAGCATTTATCATTTCTACGTGTAACCGTGTTGAACTTGTATTGGCAACATCAGATAACTTTTCTTCCTACCATGCGATATTGGGCTTGATGGCGAAAAAAAGTGAACTTAATTTTTATGAGCTTAAGACCACTGCTGTACGGTATGACGATGAAGAAGCAGTACAGCATTTATTTTCTGTGGTTTCTTCTTTAGACTCTTTAGTCATCGGTGAGTCTCAGATAACAGGTCAAGTAAAAGAAGCATTTATGCTTTCACATAAAAACAATACCGCAGGACGTAAGCTTAACCGAATGATATCGTACTCCATAAAGTGTGCCGCAGAGGTGCGTAACGTGACAAATATTTCGCAAAAACCTATCTCTATCTCTTCTGTGGCTGTGGCACAGGCACATACGCTATTGGGAGAAAATATGGTAGGCATGACAGGCATTGTTGTGGGTGCTGGTGAGATGAGTGTACTGGCTGCAAAACACCTACTACGTGCAGGTTGTGATGTCGTCATTTTGGGACGTGATAAAGAAAAAGTAGAATTAGTCGCACATACTTTAGGTGAAAATGTAAAAGCAGATACAGTGGATAAGTTGGAAAAATATATTAACCGTTATAGGCTTCTATTTTCTGCAACCTCTGCAAAAGAAATCATTATCTCAAAAGATATGATAGAAAATGAAACAGTGCCTCGCTTTTGGTTTGATATGGCAATTCCTAGAGATATTGAAGATATGGGCATGGAGAAGTTACAGCTTTTCCGCATAGATGATTTACGTGCCATCTCACAAACAAACCATGCTTTGCGTGAAGAACATGCTGTACGAGCCAGTGAAATTGTCGAAAAATACAAAGAAGAGTTTTATGTGTGGCTTAGAACTTTGTCCATAGAGCCTGTTATTAGGCAAATGTACCAACAGGTAAACCAAGCCATCGACACAGAGATGCAACGAGCCATTAAAAAAGGTTTTGTATCCACTGAGTCTGAAGAAAACGTACGTAAAATGGCCGAGCAAATGTTTAAACGTTTTTTGCATGAGCCCACTAAAAATTTACGTCACTCATCTAAGGAACATAAAAATGCTAACCGTATTGAAGCAGTGAAAGATATGTTCAATATTGATACAGATGGCATTGACTTAAAACAGTACAAAAATGAACATTATTCTAAAGGATACAACGCGTGAGATTTTCAAGACTACTTATACCGACAAGCAAAGAGACCCCAAATGATGCAACATTAGCGAGCCATATTTTTCTTATACGTGGAGGGTTTATACAGTCTGTTGGAGGTTCTGGACTTTACAATTTCTTGCCTCTAGGTAAAAAAATACTCGATAAAGTAAGAGCTGTAGTAAAAGAAGAACTGGACAAAGTAGGGTGTCAAGAGGTAGCACTTTCTTTTGTAACACCTGCAAGTCTTTGGAAAGAGTCTGGACGCTTAGAGAAGTATGGTAAAGAACTTTTACGTTTTAAAGACAGAAAAGACAATGACTTTATCTTAGGACCAACACACGAAGAGATGATGGTAAACATGGTGCGACAGAGCATTAAAAGCTATAAGCAATTACCACTAAACCTTTACCAAATTAACCTAAAATTCAGAGATGAAATTCGTCCTCGTTTTGGTCTCATGCGTAGCCGTGAATTTTTGATGAAAGATGCCTATAGTTTTCATGCAAACACTGAAGATATGCAAAGAGAATTTGCACTTATGGAAGAGACCTATAAAAAGATATTTACCCGTTTAGGTTTGGATTTTAGAGTAGTAGAAGCAGACTCAGGAGCCATAGGTGGTTCGGGGTCTAAAGAGTTTATGGTACTAGCTGACTCTGGAGAAGACACTATCGTTGTTTGTAGTGACTGTGAGTATGCTGCAAATATAGAGACAGCTATATCACAACCTAAAGTATATGATGTGGGTACAGAAGTAAAAACAGTAAGCATGAAAGCACTGTATGACGACGGTAAAACTGTCACTGTTGGATTTGTTTTACCTTTAGATATAGAACTTCAAGAGGTAAAAGCTTGTCATATTGTGGGAGCAAATGATTTAGTTGAATGTGATGCTTCTAAGCAACTTGATATAGTGGTGATAGAAGAAGCACTTGGTTCTGCTGTAAACCCTAGTGAGTATGAAGCTGATGAAATGACTTATGCCGATATCTCTTCGGTATGCGAAGGTGATGCTTGTGTGCATTGTGGAGGAACGTTACGCTACACTAAAGGGATAGAAGCTGGGCATATTTTTCAGCTTGGTACACAATACTCTGAAGCTTTAGGATGTAACTTTTTAGATGAAAATGGAAAGTCTGTGCCTATGGCTATGGGTACGTATGGTATCGGAGTTAGTCGTTTACTAGCAGGCATTATAGAGCAAAATCATGATGATAAAGGGTGCATATGGACAAAAGAGTCTGCACCATTTGATTTGCAAATTATTGTCTCCAACATTAAAGATGAAGCACAAGTAGCTCTTGGTGAGAAACTTTATGATGTGCTTGGCTCACAAGGTGTTGATGTACTACTTGATGACAGAAAAGAACGTTTTGGACCTAAAATAAAAGACTACGAACTTATGGGTGTACCACATGCTGTAGTCATTGGTAAAAAATTAGCAGATGGAATGCTAGAGTTTATCACTCGTGATGGCATGGAAAAAGAAGAAATCTCTTCTAGTGATATTGAAGCCTTCTTGTTGGAGAAAAATTTGTCGAAGAAAAATTTGCAGGCAGGGTACTAAGATGATTTTTGTCATTATTCCTTTTTTTCTTATAGAACTATATTTGTCACTAAAAGTGGGAGAAAACATTGGATTTTTCTGGTCTGTAGTTTGGATAATGCTGAGTTTTATGTTAGGTATGATTCTTTTAAAGAGGTCACAACAGACTATGTTAGGAAATATGCATGCGGTGAAATTGGGTAAGCTTGATGTGAGAAAGTTTCAAAATGCAAGTATGTCTTATTTTATTGGGGCGATATTACTTATCATACCAGGGGTATTTTCAGACTTTTTGGGAGTTTTAGCCATGGTTTACACACTCTATTTACAATTTGTTGCTAAAATAACCCCTGAGAACACAAATAAA
>CAYXTZ010000079.1:0-6986 GCA_964468535.1 uncultured Sulfurovum sp. | reverse complement strand
CCGCTGCTTTTGTATGGGCTATGGCTTCTTTTGTCTGAGGCATCACGCCATCATCAGCAGCGACAACAATAATCACAATGTCTGTAGCTTGCGCTCCACGTGCTCTCATAGCTGTAAAAGCTTCGTGTCCTGGAGTATCTACAAAAGTTATTTTTTTACCATTTTTTTCTACTTGGTATGCACCTACATGCTGCGTGATACCACCTGCTTCTCTGTCTGCTACTTTTGCAGAACGGATTTTGTCAAGTAATGATGTTTTACCATGGTCAACATGACCCATGATAGTAATCACTGGTGGTCTTTCAGTTGCATTTTTATCTTCAATTGCATCATATGCATCTGAGTAATCAAGTTCATCAAGAGGATTCACTGTAGTGACTTCCACTTCAAACTCTTCAGCAAGAATTTCTATCTCATCTTTAGAAAGGAAATCATTTTTTGTTACCATCATCCCAAGAGCAAAAAGTACACCAACTACTTCTCCTACTTTACGATTTACTTGTTCTGCAAACTCGTAAACTCTTACATTTTCTGGTATCTCTACAGCTGTTACTGCTTCTGTACTCTCTTCTCTCACATATTTTTTACGTTTACCACCACGCTTAAGTCCACGTCTTTGCTGTGGTCTAAATGGTGATTTCCCTCGAATTGGTCCACCATTTTGAGCTTCACGTTTTTTCATTTCTTCTTTACGTTTTTGCTCTTGACGCATCATGTCTTCATAGATATTTTTATCTGAGAAGTCTAAGAGTACTACTTCTTCTTCCCCAAAACCACTGTCAATGTCTCCAGACATGCTATCATGACTAAATATGTCTATTCTTGTACCACTCTCTTTTGCATGTGCAATTTTCTTTGGCTTCTTTTTCCCTACATAAGGTTCATAATTTGTTGAACCAAAAGAAATTTTTGTACTTGCTCTAACTGGTGCAGGTTTAGCTTTTCTTACAATCTTTATACCGCCACGCGAAAGTACTCTTCTTGGTGGTTTTTTCTCTATGTTTGCATCTTTGTTTTCTTCAAGTTCTACTTTTTTACTAACTACTGAGATACCTTTACGTTTTTTAACCTCTTTAGGTACAGGGGTAGGTGCTGTTTCTTCAACTAGCGCTTCTTCCTTGGGTATTTCTACATTTTTGAGTACTTCTTCTTTTACAGTTTCTTCTACTACTTCAGGCACGGGAGGAGTAACTTCACTTTCACTCAAAGACTCTTCTTTCTGCACTTCAACTTCCACAATTGCTTCAGTTTTTTTCTTCACTACAGTAATCTTCGACTTACTTCCTGGTTTTTTAAAACCTTTTGGTAATGTCCCTGAAATTGCATAGTCCACAAGAACTCCTGCGTCTTCCATACTAATCGTACTGTTACCTGCTTTTACATTGAAACCTAACTCTTTAGCCTTATCTACTAACTCAGCATTTGATAGACTAGCTTCTTCTGCTATATCTTGGATTTTAACTTTATCCATTGGTGATTAACTCCTTAATTTAAATGCGACTGCTCGCATGAGTTGGATTTTAAAGCCAACTCCGTCAATAGCTTAGTAAAGCATTCCGCATCTTGTTTAAAACGCTTTACTAAGCCCTTGACCTTTTTTTCATTTTTAACACAGTCTCTACATAGATAAAAACTACGTCCTAGCCCATTATGTACTAGCACATCTTTACCCATTTGCTTTAATCTAATCAAAGTGTTTTGAGGATGTCTACTTCGGCAAGCTATGCACATACGTATTGGCTGTATTTTTTTCATGCGTATTATACCTAAAAAGAGATTAAATCTGTCGCTTAGCTTTTAGTGATAACGCCACTGTTATCTAAAGCAAGTGTAAAAACCCGAAATTGTGGGAAGCGTGCCTGTAAAGCTTCGGCCATTTTATCTGCATCTTTATCATAAGCTAAATTAAAAAATGTTGACCCAGACCCTGAAAGTGTAGACATTAATGCTCCATGCTTTAGTGCTAATTTTTGTACATCAAAAAGTTCAGGTATCATTTTCATACGTCTGGCTTGATGTAATTTATCTTTAGAAGCGATACGCAATAAATCCCAAGATTCGCTCATAAACAGTGCTGTCATATATGCAGAGCGAGATAGAGAATAGACTGTTTCCTCTTTTCTATACATTTTAGGTAATATGGTTCGTGATTTAGCTGTTGATATCGTACGATTTGGCACCACAACTACTGCTCTCAGATAATCTGGCATACGTCTTTTCTTACTATACACTCTATCTCCTTCAACACAAGCGACATTAAATCCTCCCATCACGGCAGAAGTAATGTTATCAGGATGATGTTCATAGCGTAATGCAAGATTAAGTATTTCTCTTTTGTTGTATTTTTTCCCTGCTGCGGTGTATGCGGCAGACAAAGAGGCGACTATGACCGCTGAAGATGATCCCAATCCTCTCGAAATAGGAATACGGTTATGAAATTCAAACCTAAAGTTATCATCTCTGTTTGTGAGTTTTTTATAATTTTCGTTAAAGATACTAAGAAAGAGAGAATTTTTCTTGATTCTTGGATTATCAGCACCCTCTCCTTGTGTTGAGAGACTTAAAAACTTTGAAGGCTTAATGACAATTTCATTTCTCAAATCTACTGCAAGTCCTAAGGTATCAAATCCTGGTCCTAGATTTGCAGAAGTTGCGGGTACGCTTATAAACATAATAGTTTTCCATTCTTACACAGCAGGCAGCATATACTCAGGGGTTGACTCTTCATCTAACACAAGATCATGAATACTTTGAGGTAATGCAAAAAATGTATTGACTGGCTGTTCATATTTTTTTGTTATTATAGTCTCTTTTTCCTTGATAAAATAAAGATTTCCTATGGCTTTAATAGGTTGATTGTCATTTAGCGTAAAACCGCTACACCCCACACAGGGTATACCCCCTAAGATTTCAATTGTCTTAAGCATAATATAGGTCAGTTTAATAGCCATATATGAGCCAGGACCCCGTGTGTATATAATCTTAGATATAGTATATTTATCAAGTAACTCTGTGATAGTAGGGAGTAGTATTTCTGAGGTTTTTAATTTTGTAGATAGGGTTTTAATGAGGATATTATCTTCATATACTCCTACGAGTAAAGGTGAGGAGATAGAGATGACCAGTAAACTATATATTTTAGGCGAAAGATCTTGCAAATGCCCTACTTTGTAACTCTTCTACTGCTACAAGGTCATAATTTTTACTGTCTGAGAGTAATTTTGTCGTAAGCTTATAGTTTAAATGATGACTGCCTGCAAAAGATTCATATTTCGCTAAAATATTATGACCCGTCACCATCATATCACCCATGGCATCTAATATTTTATGTCTTGCAAATTCATTGTCAAAACGTAGACCTTCGGGATTAAGTACCTTATGGTCATCTAAACCTATGGCATTTTGTAAAGTAGCCCCTAAAGCTAAACCTTGGCTTTGCAAGTACTGTATATCTTTAGCAAAACCAAATGTTCTAGCACGAGACACTTCTTCAATAAAGTTTTTAGTAGAAAAATCAAAAGATGCTTCTTGCTCGCCAATCACTGGATGGTCAAAATCAATCTTAAAATTAAATTGTGCACTATGGTGTGGCACAAGGCGTACATATTTATCGCCATCTCTTACCTCAACAACATCTTTTACACATATAATCTTCTTTGGAGCATTTTGTTCTTCAACACCTGCTTCATCCAGTAGAAGACAAAATGAAATAGATGAACCATCCATTACAGGCATTTCATTACCATTGACAATGACTCGTAAATTATCAATACCGTAGGCGTAAACAGCAGAAAGAAAATGTTCTATGGTTGAAATTTGACCTTTATCGCTACCTATGACTGTGGCCATACGTGTATCTACAACTGACGCAGGAGAAAGAGGGATAGTAAGGGCTAAATCTTCACGGTAAAAAACGATACCTGCATCAACATCTAAAGGTTCAAGTCTAAGCTTGATAGGGGCACCTTTATGCAAACCTATACCTACTACTTCAATCGATTTTCTAATCGTTCGTTGCTGCATAACTCCCCCTCCAAATCTTATATTATTAAATATTATACACTAATTTAACTATTTGTGCAAGTATATCATAGTAGACTAAATTAATTCCCTTTTATAATCTTGTCTGCTTCTTTAAATATCTTGTCAATATTTTTTCTAATCCAACTTTGGTCAAACCATTCTACTGGTCGCACTTCAACGCCTTGCACTAAAATACCAAAATGCAAATGGTCCCCCAATGCCAATCCAGAGACTCCTGTTTTAGCTATTGCGTCTCCCGCATTTACTTCATCGCCTTCACTAACTAAAATACTAGAGCAATGTCCATAAAGACTAAAAAGTCCTAAACCGTGGTCTATCATTGGCATATTTCCATAAATGCCATTGTCTCCTGCATAAACAACTGTACCTGCATTAGATGTCTTGATTGTAGCCATTTTTGTGCTGGCCAAATCATATCCTACATGATAGGAATGAGATATTTTATTGTCTTTTGTTTTATGATAATAGTGACGTTCATCACCATAACTAGCTACTTTTTGTCCATTTTTTAAAGGGTAAAACTTTTTTATTTTCCATTCATCTAAGATTTCTGATGATACCTTACTACTTAAAGAATGAATCAACTCTTCATTTTTTAAACGCATAGTTTCATTTACTGCCTTAAATCGTTCTATCCTGTCATCTATCCCTGCATAGTCTGGATTACTAGCGGCTAAATCTGTAATTTTTCCATCTATAAATTTATCTTTTGCATGTATCCAAGAGACACGATATTTATGCTTTTTAGTGTAAAAAGGAATATCAACCACACGTTTATTATTTGCTGCATCTATCGCAATAATATTTGCTTTGAAATCTGTTTTATTAAATGGCCATGCGATTAAAGCCGCATAGTATCCCTCTTTTTTATAAGGTTGTGCCTTAAATTTTATTTCACTTGCTTCAACATAAAGTGTTTCTAAGTTCTCATCTTCTGCTTGAAACACCACCAGTGCAGCACCACCTTGAGTGATGCTATAAGAGTTGGACAGTATATTGACATTGGGACGCTTATAATCTACAATAATATTAATCATTTTTTCACTGGAATTTCCCTGCATAAAGTTCCACATACTATTATCTGTCACTGTCACTTTAAGGCTTAGATTTTTTGCTTTTGCGTTAAGGACTTTACTTTTAGGGTATTTGACTAAAAGGGTTTGTTTTTTCGTGTTTTCTTCAAATTCTCCCTGCCCTACAATAATACTATTTGTTCCATCATTCAGTGTCAACTCATAATGTCTTAAACCAACATTGTCATGTAATTCTACTTTTAGAGGGTCTGTTCTATTCCAAAAAAGGTTTGTTTGACTCTTTACTGTAGGTACTTCTCTTTCAAATTCTTCTGCGGTATAAACATACCCCAAACCTGCTAAAAGTGCCAATAATACCATGACTATAACTATTTTACTAGCACTATTTTTATTGCTTCTATTTTTCATTATTTAATAACCCTAATATATTTATCTTGTCTAAAATTGTATCTATACTTGTCTGTAATCCACATTGGTTCATACTAAAATCTTTTAGAGTAAAACCAGCTGCAACCTTATGTCCACCACCACCAAAACCCAATGCAAGCTTTGAGACATCTACATTTTTACTCCGTAAAGAGATACGTATGCCATCACTTAGTTCCATGGCAAAAATAGCTATTTCAACTGTGGCTAAAGAATGCCCATAATCAACAATGCCTTCCACGTCTGCAAGCGATGCCCCAGAAGAAGCAATATCTTCTTTACTTAGGTATAAAGTTGCTATTTTCGCTTCTTCGTGCAAGGTCAGTGTTCCTAATGCTTTTTCCAAAATACGTAAAGATGACAAAGCACGCCTTTGCGTAAAATGATACGCTATCTCAGCTGGATTTGCACCTTTATGCACTAAAGATTTTGCTAAAAAAAACACTTCTTCATTCACTGAAGAAGCAGTAAAATACCTAGTGTCCGATAGCAATGCCGCATAAAAGCATGTTGCCACATCTGCTTCTATGGTGTACAAGCTGTCAAATAATGCATATGCTACTTGTGAAGTAGAGGCATACGCTGGTAACACAACATTCACACTTCCATATCTAGTATTGCTTTGGTGGTGGTCAATGTTAAGTATCTCTCTACTAGAAAGTGCAAACCCTAACCTATCAATGTTTCCGCAATCACAAGAGATAATAAGACTATCTACATAATCTATCTTATGCTTTATTTTTTTAAAATTAGGAAGAAAAGCTAAATGTAAAGGCAATGCCTTTGATGCATTCACTACTTCTATTTTTTTAGATTTATCTTGACTTAATAAAGCATATATACCTAGTGCTGTCCCCAAAGTATCTGCATCAGGATTAAGGTGGGACAGTATGCTAATACTCTTTGCTTTAGAAATTTGCTCTTTTACCTCTGCAAAGGGAAGTTCTATGTGTATCATGTAAGCCTTTTATGATGTAAGTAGGAATATGCAAACATAATTATATTTAAATTCCATTAACTCAATGTTAATTACTCTATTTCTTCCACTTTCATAGATAAATCAATCCAATTTGCCTGATGTATAACCGAACCTGAACTAATCGCGTCAACTCCTGTAGTAGCTATCTCTTTGATGGTATGTAATGTTACATTTCCACTGGCTTCTAAAAGAATATGAGGATAATTTTTATTACGATACGCCACTACTTTTTTCGTCTCAATGATATTCATATTATCACACATGACTATATCTGCCCCCACTGCCATCGCTTTTTCTGCCATCTCTACACTCTCACACTCTATCTCTACTTTAGAAGTAAAAGGGATTTTTTTACGCACTTCTTTCATAAACAAATCAAGGTTATCTATCGTTTTAAGATGTGTGTCTTTTAGCATCAAACAATCATCTAGCCCCATACGATGGTTAATGCCTCCACCACAACGCACTGCATATTTTTCAAAAGCACGTAAAAGGGGTCTGGT
>CAYXTZ010000078.1:0-7055 GCA_964468535.1 uncultured Sulfurovum sp. | reverse complement strand
GTGAGCGATGAAGTGTTAGCACCCACGGACTTGCTAAGTATTGGTTCTTTGGAATTTTTACCTATAGAAGCATCACGTTACCCTATTTGGAGCATCAAAGAACATATATTAAAGAACCCTCATTTGGGTGTGGTTGTCAATGCTGCCAATGAAGTAGCCATTGATGCTTTTCAAAAAGAGAAGTGTTCTTTTTTTGGAATGAGCGAAATAGTTCTTGATACTTATGAGAAATTTGGAAAAATTAAAGCAAAAAATATCTCTGAAATTATTGAGATAGATACAGAGGTAAGAGCCTATGCAAGCTCAAGATAAAATACTAATTCTTCATGGTTGGGGTGGAAGCGATGCACCCCATTGGCAAGCAGAACTAGCCTCCGAAATAGCCAAAAACTACGGCACAGTTTCGTTCCCACTTTTAGACAACTATCACTTTCCCTCTAAAAATAGATGGGCAAAACAAGTAAAACAGATACTAGAAGAATTCAAACCCACTACAGTAGTCTGCCATTCCCTTGCCAACAATCTTTGGCTGTGGCTTTGCGAAGATACGAGTATGGTTGAGATTGAGAGGCTTTTTATGGTCTCAATGCCTAGTTTGAAGACACAAGAAAAAACCATTAAAACATTTTTTCCTTGCCCACTTCCCAAAAATATATATGCCAAAGAAGTACATATGATAGTCTCAGATGATGACCCATGGGTAGCATTAGATGAGGCTAAAAATATAGCTTCCCATTTTTCTGCCAACTTTACTATACTTGAAAATGCAGGACATATTAATGCAGATTCTGGATATGGTAAATGGGAATTTATAGAAAAACTTGTGATGAACAAAACATAACTTTGACCTATATAGTAAATATCGGGGTATTGAAGATGGAGTTCAGAGGAAGATATGTAATGATTGTTGTAAAAAGTTTCATTCAAAAAGAAGACCATTAAAACTTCAAAAAACTATCTTTCAAAAGCATCTATACAAGAGACAAACCTTGCAAAATTTATCTGCTGAATATCATCGAAGTATCTCATGGATACAAAAGCAAATATTGGAGTATGAACCTGCTTATATAGTGCATAGACCAAGAGCAACAAACTTAGTCTGTGATGCTACTTTTTATGGGAAAAGAAAAGATAAGCTAGGAATCTTAGTATTCAAAGACAGTATTATAAAAGAAGTCTTGATATGGAAACATATCCAAAGTGAAACAATCAAAGACTATCGTGTAAAATGTGTCACTTTCATCAAAAAAGAATACTACAGAGGGTATTACTTCGACTTGTCTATACAAATGAAACTATCTTTGCCAAGAACTTAGATGTTTGGTATGAAACCCGCAAGTATTTCTTAGCTGAGGAGACATGTAATAAAACAACAGGTAAAGAATATTTTACTCATGCAAAACTTGTTTCTGCATACAGAAGGTTGAGGACAAATTTGCCCTACCTGTTTACCTACAAACATCATAAACATACATAACACTACAAGCTCCTTAAGAGGACTAACTGAGACATTGAAGTTTAAAATGGTAGATGATTATTTGCATAGAGAGATAAAAAAATAATTTAGACCCTGAAATTTACTATTAAGTCGAATCTATCGCGAGTTGGATATTTTATTATTATGAAGGTCATTTCTTTCAGGGCTGGTCACTACAAAATCATTCTTTTTTAAAAACCCAAAGTTATTTATAGTATACTAATGCCAAATATTACATCGATAAGGTCGCACAAATGAAAAAACTCTCTTTACTACTTTTAACTTTTCTACTTCTTTCCTTTACAGGATGTAGCACTCCAAGCCTCACAGGTAAAAAAGTAAAAAAAGAGTACTTTACAGGGGGACAAGTACGTACGGAGTTCATCATGGATGATGACACGGAACAAAATGGACTTCTCAAAAAATATGGCTACAACGGCAATGTGACCTCAACTGTAAAAATACGTAACGGCGTGAAAGATGGCGTTGAAACTGGTTTTGATGGGAAAGGTCGTGTTATGTGGAAGCTTACTTATGTCAATGGTAAACAAGAAGGTCAGCAGTATATGTACTATCCAAATGGTGATGTCATGATTTCTTATGCTTATGCAAGTGGTCAGAAACATGGTCAAGCGATGACTTACAATAGAGATGGTTCTATTAATAAAAAAGTCATATATAGCCATGGTAAAATTATTAACTAATTCCATTTATGGCACTCTTCCCTCACTATATACATATTGTAAAGCCCAAACTAAAACATATTTATCTTAGTTTTAATGAGGAGGGAGACCTTGTTATTAAATCTCCTAAAGTATCACAAAAACGTATTGAACAGCTTTTACTAAAGAAAGCTTCATGGATAAATACTTCCCGTAAAAAACTTGAGATTAAAAAAGGTAAAAAAGTAGATTTTAGCCAAGAAAGTGAACTCTATTTTTTAGGAGAATCGCACACTCTAACCCTTCTTCCTTACGATAAAAAAAGAACAAAACTTACTTTCGATGGAGATAGCTTTACTCTTTACTATAATGTCTATGATGAAGTAATATTTCAAAAACATATTGACCATTTTTATAAAAAAGAAGCAAAAATGTATATACCTGAGATAGTAGCAAATTGGTCTGAGACGATGAACCTAAGCCCCAAACAGCTTAACTTTAGAAAAACTAAACGGCAATGGGGGTCATGTTCCTCTAAAAATGATTTGAGCTTCAATACTATGATGATGAAGCTTCCCTTAGATGTGATACAATACATCATCGTGCATGAACTAGCACACATAAAACACAAGCATCATCAAAAATCTTTTTGGGAGCTTGTGCTAAAGTATCTGCCTCAATACAAAACGCAGGTAAACATACTGAAAAACTTTACGACTTAAAAAGGAAAATAATGGATTTTTATCTCTTAGCTTTTATGCTTATACTTCTTGTAGGTTCTGTGCTGGTCTATGTCTATTACCTTAAAGAAAAAAAAGAACAACTAGACAGTATTCGAAGAGGCTTCTGTCCCCAATGCAAACAAGCAGACATAGAACTCACCGACCAACGTTCAGGTGGATGTTCTGGGCCAAAGATGCTTACTTTTGAGTGTCTCTCTTGTGGCTATGTTAACAGTTTTGCAGTAGCCAATTCTGATTCGAGCTGTGGCAGGGGTGGAAACAGTTAGCTGATTACTTAAGCATTTGTATGTTATAACGCTAACAAAAAGGTATTTTATGAATTTTGGTACATCATCTATTGACTTTTCTATACTTCCCTATACTGAAGGGATGAACCCTCCCGTAACCAAACCTAACCCTACTTTTTTACAAGATATAGGCGAAGAAGGCATGCGTGATTTGCTTGATAGCTTTTATATGGGGCTACACAAGAGTTCCATTAAAGACATCTTTCCTGAGTCTGAGGAAGAAATGAAAATAGCGGCTCAACATTCTGCTGATTTCTTTATACAAATTTGTGCAGGACCTCAGTACTTTAACCAAAATAGAGGTGCTCCACAAATGAGACAACGTCATGCACCTTTTCGCATCACGCCCAATGCACGACTTCACTGGCTTGTCACTTTTGAAGATGCTCTACAACCCCTCATCAAAGAAAAATTAAGTTCAGAAGAAAATATCCAAAGTTTTTGGAACTACCTCAACGTCTTTTCTCAATGGATGATAAATAGTAGAGACTAACACAATATCATACCAAGGATTATTCATAAACAATTCGCTAAAATAGTTCTATGGAAATAAATATTATTATAACACTTATCGTCATAGCCATTACCTTAGCTCTTTTTATTACTGAAGCGTTACCTGTAGATGTCATAGCTGTATCTGCTATGCTTGTACTTGTTTTAACGGGCATCATTACGCCTGAAGAAGGAGTGGAGGGCTTTGCAAACTCTGCTACTATCACTGTCATGGCAATGTTTGCCTTTTCTGCTGCCATCGTGAAAACCAATGCCATAGAAAAACTAGAACCTCTTATGGCTAATATTTTAGAAAAAAGAGCTCTCTTTCCACTTGCTGGACTTTCTGTTTTTATAGGGGCTATTTCTGCTTTTATTAACAATACCCCTGTGGTGGCCTCCTTCATCCCTTTGGTAAAAAAATCTGCCCAAAGAGCAGACCTTGCTCCTTCAAAGTTTTTAATACCTTTGTCTTATATCTCTATTTTTGGAGGGACATGTACACTCATAGGGACTTCTACAAACCTACTTGTGAACGGCATAGCTATTGACCATGGTATAGAATCTTTTTCTATGTTTTTAATGGCTCCACTAGGTCTGTCTTTTATGTTTGCGGGGATTATATATCTCTTTTTATTTTCAGGAAAACTCTTACCAGATAACAGCGAAGAGCACCCTGAATTACGTAATGAAATTTCTGACTATACCACACAAATAGTTATCAATAAAGATTTACCTGAAGAGTTTGATACTATAGAAGAAATCTTAAAAAAAGGAAAGTCCAATGTTGTCATCCAGTCTCTTAAAAGGGGCTATGAAGAGTTTCATTTTCCAGGTAGGGATTTTAAATTACAAAAAAATGACACCTTGCTATTACGAGGTAATAGGGCAAAGATAAGAAGTCTTTTAGAAAATGAAGACATAGATATAGATAGAATTTTAAAAACAAACCATTTCCCAAATGAAAAAACAAGACTCCTAGAAATCGTACTTACCAACAAAGCCAGCATCTTAGAAAAAAATCTACATAGTGATAATTTCCTCAAAAAATACAATGCCAACGTACTCGCCGTAAGACATAGAGGCAAAGAAATGTTTAAAAACTTTCAGAGTTTTGTTTTCAAGGCAGGTGATGTATTACTATTGGAAACCAATGAGCAAGGATACGATGCCATCATAGAACACCAAAGGTCTAGGGAAAACCCCTTTATCATTATGGATCAAGTGCCTATAGAACCTTTAAACAAACGAAGTTTATTTATTGTACTTGCTACTATATTTGCCATGGTGGTATTGTCTGCTACAAATACTGTGCCTATTATGATTGGTGCTTTGTCTGGCATAATGGTATTAAGCATAGTAAAAGTACTAAGCATGGAAGAGATATACAAGTCCATCGACTGGCAAGTCATCTTCTTGCTTGCAGGCTCACTAAGTTTAGGGAAAGCTATGACTCAAAGTGGTTTATCTGCTGAAATCGCTATGTTTTTAACAGGAACCATAGCTGAGTATGGACCTTATGTTTTACTCTCTGTCCTTTACCTCATCACTACCTTGCTTACAGGCATTCTTTCTAACTCTGCTACAGTAGCTTTACTGGCTCCTTTAGCTATCTCGACTTCAAGCATCTTAGGTATCAGTCCTATACCATTTTTAATGGCAGTGGCATTTGCGGGGTCTGCATCTTTCTTTACTCCCATAGGCTACCAAACCAACACCATGGTCTATAGTGTTGGTAACTACACTTTTATGGATTTTGTTAAAATTGGAACACCCCTAAACATACTATTTTGGGCGATGGCTACGGTGCTTATACCTATTTTTTATCCTTTTTAAAGAAGTTCGTCCTTGTTACAGATTAAGGTAAAAATAGTTCCTCTTCCCCTTTATTTGGCATGCGACAACTCTCCATCTTTCCGAAGATATGGTAACGATACTTAGCAATGACATCATAGATAAAATCCCTGATAAATGTAGGAATAATATAAAATATATTTGCCAAAATACCCATGCCCCCTAAGCTTCTTACTATTTTTATAATAGCTGTAGACTTATAGTAAAGCATACCCTCTTCATCAAATACAATGCTATCTAGTTCTTCTGCAATATCTAAAGTTTTTACATACTCTCCCTGCAGGGATGTATACTTAAATATCCCATGCTTATCTAGCTTGATAAGCATATCAATGGACTTATTACATAAGCCACATACCCCATCAAAGAGTATAACTTTTTGCATACTACTCTCCTTTTTTATTTTCACGTTTTAAAAATACCCGTACCAACACAAACAACCCAAGTGCTACCACCATGTGCTTCAAGGAATGTCCAGATATAAACCCAAACATCTCATAAATGGCATAATCGTAATGCTCAAATAGCTTTGCCAAAACATAGCACAAAAGAAGATACCAGTACCCGCGACGCAAAGTAACAAATATATATAAAAATGTCATGGGGTATTGTTTAAGCATCTTCTTCTTTCTCTTCCTTGTTTTCACTTGGTGGCATAGGCACAAAGTAACCAATAATCAACAGGAGTGTACCTACGACCATAAAAGAGATAATCCTCTCTATCGTACCTGAGTTTGCAAGCTCTACAAAGAAAAGTTTTAAGACTACAAGTATAAGTAAACCAAAGCCTGCTAACCAAAGTGGACGGTTACTGTACTTCTTAGAAAGCAACATCAACACAATAGCAATAATACTCCACACTATAGAAAGCCCTGTTTGGAAGTAGTCATCTCGCCATAGAGAAAGCATGCTATAGTCTACCCCTCTAAATACATGTACAGCTCTAGCAAAGACCACCGTAACAAAAACAGATACCATAAATGCTAACGTGCCATAGAGTTGTATTGTATTACTTTTGCCAAATATTTTTTTATGTTTGACTACCCAATACGCTATCATACCAAGTACCAAAGCTTGTGTTAAGTCTAAAGGGTTAAACAAAGGTATGTATGCCGTATTTGAAGGTGCGTCTACGCCAAATGTTTTTAGTGTCCATAAAGACATTAAAAGTACAATGCCTCCCACACCCACTAACTGGTAGTTTTCTCGATACGTCTCTAGCCATCGCCAGTAATGTTTGGGCACTAAGAATAAAAGTGAAAACAATGCTGGACTAAGTACTGTGGCTATAGCCATAAAGCTTACATGTGTATGCAAAATTTCCACATGGTACCTCAGCTCTAAGATACCTATGAAAACCATTAACCAAAGAGTTAGTATGTGCCATTGCTTACTAATAATCCATGTTTTGTCATATTTATAGAGCAATGCATAATTGAGTATAATAAAGGCTCCTAAGGCAACTGCTCCTAGCCCCTCAAAGGAGTGAGAAGTACCTGCCATACTGTAGGCATAAAATACTACACCTATAGGGAAATAC
>CAYXTZ010000077.1:3052-7351 GCA_964468535.1 uncultured Sulfurovum sp. | reverse complement strand
TGAGTGACCATAAGAGGACTCTGCTTTGATATATGGATTTTAGGAAAGTGAACAATTAATTTACCTCATACTTATGCAAATACCACTCAATGGTCTTAACGATACCTGTATCAAAGTTTTCATCTGCTTTCCAGCCTAGTGTATTTTCTAGCTTTGTGGCATCTATGGCATAACGTCTGTCATGCCCAGCTCTGTCTTCTACAAATGTGATGAGTTCTTTGTAGCTTTTAGAACTTGGTACTTTTTCATCAAGTATGCTACAGATGGTATCTACTATCTGAAGATTGGTACGCTCATTACGTCCACCGATGTTGTAGACATTTGCTTCTAGCCCTGTATGGTACACAAGGTCTATGCCTTTACAGTGGTCTAGTACATAAAGCCAATCACGGATATTTTTACCATCTCCATAAATGGGAATACTTTCGCCTGCTAAGGCTTTTCTGATGATGGTAGGTATGAGCTTTTCATCATGTTGCTTGGAACCATAGTTGTTAGAGCAGTTGGTAGTGACAGTGTTCATCCCATAGGTTTCTTGGTAAGAACGCACTATCATGTCACTTGATGCTTTAGATGCAGAGTAGGGAGAGTTAGGTGCATAAGGTGTCTCTTCTGTAAAAAGGTCAGTTTCGTTTAATGTACCGTAAACTTCATCAGTTGAGATGTGATGAAAACGACAATCTTCATAGCCTGCTTTAAATGTGAAGGGCTTTTCCATCCATTTTTTGTAGGCAACATCAAGAAGGGTAAAAGTACCGTTAACATTTGTCTCTATGAACACGCCAGGGTTTTTAATGGAGTTGTCTACATGACTTTCAGCTGCAAAGTGAATGACCCCTTGAATATCATACTCTTCAAAGATGAACGCTACTAAGTCACGGTTGCAGATATTGCCTTTGATAAATTTATAATTTGGGTTTTCCTCACACTCAGTAAGGTTAGCCAAATCACCAGCATAAGTAAGTAAATCAAGGTTTACAATAAAATACTCAGGGTACTTCTCTAAAAAATAAGGCACAAAATTTGAACCGATAAACCCTGCACAACCTGTAAGCAATATGCTCTTTTTCCCCATCTCAAATACCCTCTTAAATCATATAATTATTAACGAAATTATAGCTAAATATTCTTTAGTATTCAGAGATGATATTGCGTTAGCCTAACCTAACTAAGCTATAATAACACTAAAATTACTATATATAAAGTGCTTTGTATGATATTAACCTTCATTTATGCTTTTTTCATTTCTTTGTTAAGTTTATTGCTAGTCATCCATTTTTCTCATAAACATACCTTTTTTATGGATTGCCATAAAGAAGACAAGCCACAAAGATTTCACACCGACTCGACCCCAAGAGCAGGGGGCATAGGTATCGTTATAGCCTTAGGTTTGTTGGCATTTATACCTTTTGGGTTAAAGCTTATGCCTTCTGTAGCACTTGCTTTTGCAAGTGGTATATTTGAAGATTTTCATGACTCTTTGAGTCCTAAGGTGCGTTTAGCCATGCAGACTTTAGCCGCAGCCGTAGCTGTGTGGCTTACTGACTCAGTAGTGACCTACTTAGGGTTGGGAGTGAGTTTACCTTACTCTGTGGGGGTTGTGTTTAGTATTTTTGCCATTGTAGGTATGGTAAATGCTATTAACATTATAGATGGGTTTAACGGGCTTGCTTCAGGTGTCGTACTGATGATTTTGGCTTCTTTTGCTTATGTTAGTAACCAACATGACAACAGTGACTTGCTTTACGTCATTAGCGTGACAGCTGGTGCAACCTTTGGGTTGTTTGTATTGGTTTTTCCTAAAGGGAAGATATTTCTAGGCGATGGTGGTGCGTATCTGCTTGGATTTATGGTAGCACTTATAGGTATATTTTTAGCAGGAACATACGAGAAGGTAAGTCCTTGGTATGTGCTTTCTATATTTATCTACCCTGTGTGGGAAGTCATTTTCTCCATTATCCGTAAAAAATCCATGGGCATATCACCTATGCAACCAGACACCTTTCATATGCATATGCTAGTACGTAGGCAACTTGCTAAAAATAACCCACATACTGCAGTCATCATCTTACTGATGTGCTTACCGCATACACTTTTTTCTACCTTTTTTGCACATAGTTCACAGTACAACATGCTTTCTGCCATACTTTTTGTAGTAGGATATATGTTGCTCTATAGGTATTTGTATAGAAAAGATACACGTTTAAAGCTTTAATATTACCTATACTTTCTCACGCCATTGTACGCATACTGTACAAAATAATAACAACTTTTCCATAACGGTAACTTCTCTATGTTTCTGTAGATATACCATTGCCATTGTGCGGTTTTAAATTTGTTAACCGAGAGACTTTGACCGTGGATTCGATATTTTGCTAGAGGGATGTTTATGCCCTTAGCATGAGAGATGCGTTTAAGAATGTCAAGTTTCATAACATAGTCTTCATGACCCATATTTGTCAAATATACCTTGCCTAGTGTCTTAGCATTGTAGATGGTGGTCAGTGTACCCATATAGCTCGTTTTTAACATATCTGCATAGTAGAGTTGCAAAGGTATATGAAAGGTCGAGAGATGTTCTCCTTTGGGGTTTATGGTATGGTAGGCAGAGTAACAGAGGTCTATGTTTTCATCTTGCATGAGGGTTAGCTGCATTTCAAGCTTTTGAGGTAACCAGACATCATCCCCATCTAAAAAAGCAATGTACGTACCTTGTGCTTCTTTTATGGCTAGGTTACGGGTAGAAGAGACACCTTGATTTGTAACATTTCTTATGGCATGTATACGTTTGTCTTTGGCTTTGTGCCTTTGTATCAACTCCCAACTTTCATCACTTGAACAATCATCCACAATGATAAGCTCCCAATGTATGTATGTTTGTGAAAGTACAGAGGAGATGGCTTCATCTATGTATGCTTGTGCATTGTAAGATGGCATAATGATAGAGACCAACTTGTTCATGAGATTGCCTTAGGGTTTCGTGTGCGTATAGTATCGTAAATACGCTCAGAATTCTTTTTATCCGTAAAGTGTATAAAAAACTTTTCTCCCTTTTTTTGTTTATGGCTTAGGGTATATTTGTTTTGTGTGTTGCCAATAATGTTGTCTATAAGTGCAGGGGTATCATAGGCTACCTCTCCAAAGATATCTTTTTCTAAATCTATTTCAGAACCAATTTCCTCACTGAAACGTTTTTGGTCAAATTGGAAGAAGAGTACTGGTTTTTTCAAATAGTAAAAGTCTGAACATATACTAGAGTAGTCCGTAACCATCATGGAAGCAGACTTTATATTGAGGTCTATGGATGTATGAGGTGAGAGTATCTTTATATATTCATTTTTAAAAGGTTTAAATGCTTCCCAATGCTCATGTAGCATATGATGTAAGTAAAAGTTTACAGTGATGTGATGCATTTTTAGATGTGCAAAAAGTTTTTTACTACTTAATAGTAAAGCATAGTGTTTAAAAAAATCACTTTCTTCAAAAACACTGGTACCTTTGAGCCATGTACGCCAAGTAGGTGATATGAGTATGCTCTTTGTATCTGTGGAGATAGTTTGAAGTACATCATGCCTAGCACTACCTGCTAAAACGATAGCCGTAGGGTTGATGTTGTAGCCCAGCATAGCAGTCTTGGCTAAAGAAGTAGAAGCTATGGCTAAATCGTAACTATAGAAAATATCTTTTTTAAGTTTGGCAAGTTTCCCTGAAAAAGAGGGCATTTTTTTGAAAGCTATAGTCCCATGACTCAAATAGACCTTAAATGTTTTATGGTAAAAATGTTTTACAAAGGGCAAGACAAAAGAAAATGGGGCTATGTCTGAGTTGAGTGTGTCAGAAAAAAGAACTACCTTTGCACGGTAAAAATAAAGGTAAGACTTTATGCTACCTTTGATGAGTTTCTTGCCTTTTATTTGACTAAATGCAGGAGCATTTTTGTCTACAACCCAGTAGATGTCTATGTTCGAGTGCTGAGCCAGTATGTACTCATAAAAGACTTTTGCATTGTCGGTATAGAGTTTAGCATTGTGCCCACCTATGAGCCATATAGGCTTTTTTGGTTTTAAAAAAGGGTAGATAAGTAGTGCTAGATAGGCATTAAATACGGTTTTCAAAAGCATAAACAGTTTCAAGTCAGTTTCACCTTTGCAAGAGAGTAGTAGTATTATATCAAATATTTGGTTTGTAATGATTTTTCAGATGCACTAGAAATGATCTTGCACTTTTTCCCCAAGTAAATGGAGAGAGAGATGCTTGCACTATTTTTGGAGGAAAAATAAGTATTTTTTTAATATTTTT
>CAYXTZ010000077.1:0-2952 GCA_964468535.1 uncultured Sulfurovum sp. | reverse complement strand
TCATTTTGAATGTTATATTTATGTAATATATTTTTACTATTTGATAATGTATCTGTAGCTATTTTAGCATCAAGGTAGATGTATTCAACGGGTTTATTTTGTTTGTCTATAGTGCTTAGGTATTGCTTGATATCTGTTTTAGAGCTTTTAGAAATAGTGATGAGTAAATCAGAATTTTCAATGCTCAAAGGTAGTTTAGTCCGCCAGTTCTGCGTATGTTCTTTTGTTTGAAGGTCATCATAAAGTGCAAGAGCTATGTCATATAGAAATGTAACTATCATGGTATGCTTAGGTTTAAAAATAGGGATAAACATATATTGATTTTCTACATACACATCATACTTTCCAAAGTGCAACTTAAAAGGCAAGTAGAGGTTATGATAGAGTAGCTGTTCAAAAAAACGAAATATTTTATGGGGTTTTCTAGGGATATATTTAGAGATATTTAAGGTTTTTTCCATCCTGATACTTTCATCTTTTTCTAAAGCACTATAGAGCGAGGAAACAAATACAGGTATGCCTGTTTGCAGGGGTTTGTATGCAGGAGAGTAGTCAAAAAGTATTTTTAGTTTTTTCATTGGATGTATGCTTTATCAGTCATGGTTTAAGAGGAGTATATCAACTCTTCTATTAAGGTGAAGTTTTTCATCAAAATTAGTGCTATAATTAAGAATATTTAAAATTTAAGGATTTGCATGAAATTATCAAACTTTCTTACGTCAATGAAAAAACTGTTATTTATTTTTCTTATTCCTATATTTGGTTTTGCCTACAGCCCCATCATAGTTAGCTTTTCTACCCAAAAAGAGACTTTATATAGCGGTACAATTACCATAAATATGGTGAACTACTCTACAGAAGATGTGAAACTTCTTAAATGGAATACACCACTAGAAGAGACTTTAAGTGCCAATGTTTTCAATGTCACAATAGATGGGAAAAATGTTCAATACATGGGTCGTATGGTTAAAAGAGGTGCACCAACAGAAAGTGACTACCTTCTTTTTCAAGCAGGTGAAGTTAAAAATATTACACTCAAGTTACCAAAATACTATGAGATGAACAAAGAGGGTAGCTACACAGTTACATATGCAGGTGTTTTAAAATACAAAAAAGCAATTAAACGTAAAGTAAAAACAATAAAAATGTTAAAAAGTACTGTAGCAACTATAGATTTTTTGTATAAACCTAGTCAAAAAAAAAGAGTCTATTCTCAGAAATTGCCAGCAAACTTCAATGGCTGTTCTCAAGCAGAGATAAATAGTATAAATCTTGCACATGACGAAGCCATAAGCATGGCAACTAATGCTTATGATGTTATGATATCTGCCCCTATAAATACCACTGGGGAACGTTATTCCACATGGTTTGGTGCAGCAAATTCTACCAGACAAAGTAAAATCACAACACATTTTAACAACTTTTCTACAGCACTAGATCAAGCCACAATACAGTTTGATTGTACTTGTACAGATGATTATTTTGCCTATGTTTACCCTTCTCAGCACTATATTATTTATCTGTGTAATGCATTTTGGAGTGCAAACACAGCAGGTACAGACTCAAAAGCAGGAACCATCATACACGAAATGTCACATTTTACTGTGATGGCAGGTACAGATGACCATGTATATGGACAAGCAGGATCAAAATCATTAGCGACATCCAATCCAGAGCAAGCCATAGACAATGCAGATAGCCATGAGTATTTTGCTGAAAATACACCGTACCTTTCTATGGATACACTTTTTGATAGTGCCATAACTATAAATCTATCTACCGATTTACCACTCATAAGTTCCATAGATGCAATTGGGGCTAAAGATGTCTTTACTTTTATTGCAGCAGAAACTAAAAAATATACTTTATTTACCTCAGGAAGTCTAGACACTATTGGAGCATTATACGATAGCCAATTCGCACAATTAGTCAGCAATGATGATATTTCTAATGATCATTATAATTTCCAATTAAGCTATACCTTGCAAGCAGGTCATCGGTACTACCTTGTAGTCCAAGAGTATGCATATGGTGTTGGCTCTTATACGCTAGAGAGTACAGAAGCAAGTAAGCCCATATCTGCCTTTGTTGAACGTTTTTATGTAGAGATACTTGGTCGTCCTTCGGACAGTGCAGGGCTTAACAGCTGGGTAAGTCTCTTGGCAGATGGTGTACGTGCAGCAGAAGACATAGCTAAAGGATTTATCTTTTCAAGTGAATATGACATAGAGAGCAAAAGTGATAATGTATACCTAGACACACTCTATAAAGCATTTTTCAACCGTACACCAGATGAAGGTGGCATGTCTGAGTGGCTTAGACAAATATCTGAAGGTCTTAGTAGAGAAAAAGTGCTAGATGGTTTTTTAGGTTCTCAAGAGTTTAAAAACCTTGCAGACGAATATGGCATAAAAGTAGAACTAAGTAACATTGAACAGTTTGTTTCACGTTTTTATGAACAGTGTTTACTTCGTGTTCCTGACTCAGCAGGGCTAAATGATTGGGCATCACAGCTTGCAAGTGGTTCAAGATCAGGTGCAGACATCGCAAAAGGTTTTGTAGGAAGTCAAGAGTTTATCAACCGAAACCTAAATAACAGCGACTACCTGCATGTTCTCTACAGAGCATTTTTTGCAAGAGAAGCAGATGCAGCAGGTTTCAATGGCTGGAAAACACAACTAGATGCAGGCGTAAGCAAAGAAAGTGTACTAGAAGGATTTTTAGGTGCACAAGAGTTTGCCAACTTGGCAAACTCTTATGGTATTAGGGTACGTTAATTAAATTTAAATTGATAGATAATCTAATGTAAAAAGTAACATCTTTTTGCTAATATTATATACATACAAAAATTACGGGGGGGGGAAATCTTTATTTTTAAGATAATCTCTGCGTATATATATGAATTCTAAAACAAGGAAGAAAATATGAAGAATATCTTTAAGGGCATAGTTA
>CAYXTZ010000076.1:0-7452 GCA_964468535.1 uncultured Sulfurovum sp. | reverse complement strand
TGGGTATATAAACTTGTAGTGTTGCTTTTGCTACATCAATTCCGATATAATTATTCATAGAACCTCCTAAGTTTTAGAAGAGTTCGTTAGGGTAGAAGAAATTCTACCTGTATTTAGTCACTAAACTTAATTTCGCCTCATAAATACTGTCTGGAAATATCCGACTCAGTTACCACACAAATTTTTAGTTTAGTTATCTAACTGGGGTACAGACTCAAATCTTAATTTGGTCTCAAGGGCATCACGATATACTAAATCTTACTCTTCATAAATAATTGTATCCAACTTCTATAAATTGGATATTGTATTATATGAAGGGTATTTCCTATGGGCATAGTGCAACGATATATTACACGTCATCCAAAACTAGAAGCCTCAAAAGACTTGAAAAAAATAGTTTCAAGATTAACATCAACAACAGAGACTAGGTTTAGTAATACACTAGATAATTGGTATACAAAACATGAAGCATTTTTAAATGAAAAAAGTATTAACCCCACAACTGGTAAAGAATATTTTACACATAGGAAATTGGTAGCTACATATAGGAGTTTGAGAAGAAATTTATCTTATACCCTCAAAGGGGTAGCTCCTCTTTTTACTTACAAAAACTATCCAGAATTAAAGATGCCAAATACTACTAATTCATTAGATGGTGGAGCATTCTCTCAACTTAAAAAACTTACCAAAATACACCAAGGAATAACTAAAAGTTTGAAATCAAAATTGATTGATGATTGTCTAGTTAGTCATAACAAAAAACTATAATTTAGCCTCACAAATTTTTCATTACGTCAAGAAAGTTTTTGGCTTATACTCTTTGTTTGTTCTGTACTATAGATAGTGTCCTTGAAAGTAGGCAATTTATACAATAAAGTAGCCTGTCACTCTAAATAAGAAATCTCTATTAATATATCTTGACGAAACTTATCTAGTGGAGAGCGTATGGAGTAATATGCCCATCTTCCTTTACGCTCTACACGCAAGAAGCCAGCTTCTTTTAATATTTTGAGGTGGCGTGAGATGCGAGACTGTATCATCCCGAAGGCTGACTCTAGGTCGCAGACACAGACCGCACCATTGATATCTATAAAACGTAAAATACTTAGGCGCGTTCCATCGTTGAGCGCACCGATGGTTTGTAAAAAATCACTTGTAGAGTCATTCATAAATATTTGATTTTAAAATGCATCATCTACTATTTGGCACAATATATGACCAAAAAGTATGTGCATTTCTTGTATGCGTGGGGTGTCATCTGATGGGACTATGAGGTTAATGTTGCAGACTTCATTCATCTTGCCTCCATTTTTTCCAGAGAATCCTAAAGTTTTACACCCTAGTTTAGAGGCAGTTTGTAGTGCAGAGAGTACGTTGTCTGAGTTTCCTGAGGTTGAAATGCCTATGAGTAAGTCACCTTTGTTTGCCAGAGCTTCTACTTGACGGTCAAATACTTTTGTGTACCCATAGTCGTTACTTATGGCAGTAAGAGCAGAGGTGTCAGTAGTAAGTGCAATAGCAGGCAATCCTCTTCGTTCAGACTTATAGCGTCCTGTAAGTTCTGCAGCGATGTGCTGTGCATCAGCCGCTGAACCACCGTTTCCACAGAGCAAGACTTTGTTGCCAGACTTAAGTGTCTGCACTACTAACTTTGAAGCTTCTTCTAAGGAGGCCTCCATGCTTCCAATGACAGCTTCTATGGTTTGCTTGTGGGCCTTAAACTCTTGGGAGATTACTTCATTAACACTTGTCATTTTGTATCCGTTCTATTATTTTACTTGTACTTTTACCATTTACAAACTTAACTAGTCTAAGTTCATCTGCTATGTCTTGACCTACTACGTCTTTACCTGCGTAGTCTCCACCTTTTACCAGTATGTGAGGCTGTACTGCTTTGATGAGTTCATAAGGTGTGTCATCATAAAACTTTACCACATAGTCTACAGCTTCTAAAGATGCCAAGATATAGGCTCTATCATCCTCTGAATTTACAGGGCGACTTTTGCCTTTGAGTCTACGTACACTCTCATCTGAGTTAAGTCCTAAGATGAGTATGTCGCCATAACTCTTAGCTTCTTCTAGGTACTTCACGTGACCTATGTGCAAAATGTCAAAACAGCCGTTACTAAAGACTATTTTCTTGCCACGCTTTTTAAGCTCACTGCTTAACAATGTTATTTCATCTAAGGTTTTGATGTGTGAATCTGAAGTAGACTTATTGAGACTAGACTCGTATTCTATTATCTCATCTAGTGTTGCAGTAGCAGAGCCTAGTTTGCCTACTACTACACCTGCTGCAAGATTTGAAAACTTTACAGACTCATCTATGGTGTATCCAGAAGCCAGTGCAAAAGCAAGTGAAGCTATGACAGTATCTCCCGCACCTGTGACATCAAATACTTCACGAGCTACAGTAGGATGTTTACGTAAACTATCGTCATAAAGTGCGATGCCTTCTTCGCTGAGTGTTATGAGAGAAGTATCAAGACTACAAATCTCTTTTAATGTGCATAGGGCTTTTTCTAAACTTACATCATCTACGATGTCAATGCCTGAGGCTTCTATGGCTTCTTTTTTGTTTGGAGTAAGAAGTGTTGCACCCTTGTATTTTGAAAAGTCTGTACCCTTGGGGTCTATGAGTATTTTTTTGTTCATTTTATGGCACAGAGAAATGAGTGACTGCGCAAGACTAGCGGTAAGCACACCTTTATCATAGTCAGAAAGTATGACTATATCATACATGTCTAGCTGCTTTTTAAAACGAGATACTATTTGGTCTTCTTGCAGTTTATCTATGGGATGGGTGGTCTCTTTGTCATAACGCAAGACTTGCTGTTGCGAAGCAATAATGCGGCTTTTTTTAGAGGTACTACGTTTGGCTTGTACGATGAGACCATCGCTTAAGACTTTTACATCGCTAAGGAGTTGTTTGAGTTCTTTGGCATTTTTGTCATCGCCTATGACAGAAATGACATCTACTTTTGCTCCTAAGTCTATGAGGTTATGGATGACATTACCAGCTCCACCAAGTACAGAAGTTTCTTTTTCTATGGAGACTATCTGCACAGGAGCTTCAGGTGAGATGCGTTCACACTTTCCCCACAAGTAGTGATCTATCATTAAGTCTCCTACAACTAAAATATGAGGTGTTTTATCTCTTAGTGCTTGCATTATCTACCTTAGTACCTAAAATAATTTAAAATTATTATAGCTGTATTTAGATGATAAGTATAACAGTTTTAGTATCTTTTTAATCTTCTAGGGAATAATTTATTGTGAGTCATGTCTCAATATTGTTATTTTACGAAGTATTATATTTTACTTATACTTTCTAAAACCTTCCCTACAAGCAAGCCAGCAAATGTACCTAAGATATACCCCATCATCGCCATAAGTACACCTATGGGTATGAGGGCTTTTGAGTATGCAGAAGCAAGTATTGGTGCAGAAGCAACACCTCCTATGTTAGCCAGTGATGCTACTCCAAGACTAAAGAGGTCAAGTTTAAAGAGTTTAGCAAAGATGAGCATGATGCTGACGTGTATGGCTATGATGACAAACCCTGCAAAGATGTAAAGTGGGGCTTGGGTAAGTTCTGCAAAGTTCGCACGGCTTGCGATGAGGGCTACTATGAGGTAGAGCATGATGTTTGCTAGCTCTGATGAGCCTGAGATTTTGGCTAAAGGAGTCATGGCAAAGAGTATGCCTGCAAGTGTAGCGATGATAACTATCCATGTGCTATTGGTCAAAAATGATGTATTAGGTAGAAAAGATGCCCCATACTGTGCTAAAGCAGAGACGAAGAGAGCCGTACCTAGTAAAAAGAAGAGTGAAGCAAAATCTATAGGCTTTTTACGTGCTTCTTTAAGTGCCAACATTTTTCCTACTTCGTCTATGACAGATGTATCTGCTTTACTCCATGCGTTAAAACGTTTAGCAAAAGGCACAAGGGCTAGAAGTATCATGACCCATATAGCGTAGTTGATGGAGTCTATGAGTAGTGTGTATCCCATGGCAGAGTCTGGCAAGTCTAAAGCACCTTGTATGGCTACCATGTTTGCAGTACCTCCCATCCATGAGCCTGAAAGTGCTGCAAAAGCTTTCCATGATTCAGTATCAAAATAGCCATGAAAGAGGGCAAACATACCTATAAATCCAAGAGCTATACTTGTTGAAGCCAAGAGAAAAGTGAGTATCATCTTTTTACCTAGTTTAAATATCTCTCTCATATCTGCTAGAAGTAACATGAGAAATATCATCGCAGGCAAAAGGTTTGACTTTACAGTTTTATAAGTAGCTGTCACAGACTCTGTTTTTTCCCATAGTCCAAAGGTGGAAGCTAGCATCACCGTAAAGTAGATAATGACTATGGCAGGCAGATACTCAAAAATTTTGTAGCGACTCTTCTTCTCAATGTAGACGATGCTTGAAGCTATCATCATAAGTGCCACTAGGTAGGTAAATCCATTTTCTATCATAAATTTTCTTTCTATGTTAATTGATATCTTTTTTGAGTAGTCCAAGCCCTAAAGCACGCAGTTCTTCATGTTTATGGAAATAAAATGTGTTATATTCTTGTGTCGTTGGCTCTAAAAGTAAGATGTTTTTTTGGCTATTTTTCACGTGTGTCTTGCTTTGGTTGTAGATGAGTATTCGCATAGATTTTTCAAACATTTCGAGTACATTGGCAGTTTTAAAAAAATTATCTGGCAACTCTTTTTCAAAAGCATTTTCTCCTAAAACATCTACAGCCAGTATGTTTTCATGACTGGCTTCATTTACCCCTAAGTTTTCACACAAAAAACCATCACCATACGTTTCTCCCTCTATGATGTGTTCATTAAAGACACCAGGTATTGCCATTGTGGCAAGCACTGCATCTTTGATGTATATATCATCTTCTCTACCAAAGACACGTTTATGTCCATTTTTTAGATTTGTCGCTATGAGTTTTAGGGGTATGGCAGTATCTTTCATCTTCTTAGTACCAAAGAGTTTAGTAAAAATGCTGTCTATTTTTGCATTGTCTATAAGAGAATTACCAGAAAAAGAAAATTTCACCCATTTTGCAAGAGAGCTAAAAGCTTGTATTTCCTTATATATATCAGACTCATTCATCTCCACAGCGATACATGCAGCTATGATGCCACCCATGCTAGTACCTACAACTTCAGCAGGCACTAAATCATGCACTTCTAAGTCGTGCAGTACACCCAAATGTGCGATACCCAAAGCTCCACCACCAGACAGTACAAGGCTAAAAGGATTGTTATTAAATTTTTGAATCATAAGATATTATATACTAAAAATCTTACTTTTGTTAGATTGATGGAACATCAAGAGAACAAAGTTCTTTTGATTTAACTCAGTGTAATGCTCAAATGACTAGTCATTTAAAAAACAATCTGTCCATCATCTTGCATTCTTTTGATAATACCTGCAGCCATTTCGTGTCCTTGGTAGGCGGCTTTTCTGCACCATTCTATGGACTTTTCTTTGTTTTCTTCACAGCCCAAACCTGTGTCATACAAAGCTCCTAAGTTGAACTGTGCTTTGGCATTACCTTTTTCGGCAGACCTAGAAAAAAGTACAAAGGCTTTTTTGTAGTCTTGGGGTACGCCACGTCCTTCTTTGAACATGGCTCCAAGGTTGTTGAATGCATCTATATTACCACGTTTTGCCGATTCTTCATACCAGAAAGCTGCCTCAGATTCACTTTTTTCACAGCCTTCTCCATTTTCGAGCATGAGTGCTACTTCAAACTGTGCTACGGGTATTTCCCTAGTAGCAGCTTCTAGGTAGTAAGTGTAGGCTTTTTGAGTGTCTTGCCTAACTGCATGACCATGAAAGTATAAAAAACCCAAATAATAGTAGGCACTGGGTTCTTTTTGAACTTCTAGGGCTGTATATAGTTCCAAAGCCTTGTTGTATTCTTTTGCCATCAATGCTTCATAGGCTGATTTTATAAGTTCTTGCATTAAATAAAGTTCTCCAATTCAGCAGATATTTTTGCCATTTTACTGTTTGCATCTTCAAGTGCTTGTTTGTTTTCTGCGATGACAGTTTCAGGAGCATTGGCTACAAAACGTTCATTGTTTAGCATGGCATTTAGTTTTTGTATCTCTTTTTCAAGCTTCTCTTTTTGACGTGTAAGTTTGCTTATGATAGGTGTCATATCTATCTCGCCAGTGGGTAAGTAAACTTCAAGGTTGTCTGAGACATCAGTGATGGAGTCTGCTACTTTAGCCTTTACGAACTCTATCTCTAGTACTTTCGCAAGTTTTTGGATGAATGGTTTAGCCATATCTGTATCTATTGTAGATGTATCATCTAGTTTTATATAAGCCTTGTCTATTTTAGAATTACCCATGTCTATGATGACTTTTGCACGCCTAAGTGCGGTGATGGACTCTTCAATGATAGCAAACATCTTCTCAGCCTCTTCATCTTTTTTGATACCTTGAGGGAAGTTTTTAATCATCAATGATTCTCCCTCTTCGAGTGTAGTTCCACTTAGTTTATGATACAAGTGGTCAGAAATAAATGGCATAAATGGAGAGACCATTTTAAGTGTCTCTTTAAATATAGCCCCAAGCTCTACGATGCTCTCACGGTCAGCCTTAGAGTACTCTATGCCCCAGTCACAATACTCGTTCCACACGAAGTTGTAGAGTGCTTTAGCTGCGTCAGAAAAGTTATAGCTATCTAAAGAAGCCCTTACTTTTTCAACAGCCACTGCCAAGCGACTTTGCATGTAGCGTCCAAGTGGCGTAACAACCTCTATGTCCTTTAGGTCTTTAAAAGTAGCATGGTTAAGTTGTAAATAATTAGTCGCATTATAAAGCTTGTTTGTGAAGTTTCTAAACTGTTCAAGGTTTTTTTCGCCCAGCTTAATGTCACGCCCTTGTACTGCTAAAAATGCTAAGGTAAAACGTATGATATCAGCAGAGTGTTCTTCTACCATGTCAAGAGGGTCTATGACATTGCCTTTTGACTTGGACATCTTAGCTCCCGTTTCATCACGTACAAGAGCGTGCATATAGATGTCTTTAAAGGGAAGTTTTCCTTGGAAGTGTTCACCCATCATCATCATACGTGCTACCCAGAAAAACATAATGTCAAAACCTGTAATGAGTAATGAGTTAGGGTAAAAGTCTTCCATATCTGTCTTGTTGTAGAGGTCTGGAAGTTCTCCATTGTTTCCCCATCCTAGAGGAGACATAGCCCAAAGAGCAGAAGAGAACCAAGTATCCAATACGTCAGGGTCTTGTGTCATTGTTTTAGAGGTACATTTTGGACAAGCTTCTGGCTCGTCTGCTTTGTCAGCCCATGTATGGCTACAGTCATCACAGGTAAACACAGGAATCCTATGTCCCCACCAAAGTTGACGAGATATGCACCAAGGTCTTAGCTCATCCATCCATGCGGTGTAGGAGTTTATCCAGTGGGCAG
>CAYXTZ010000075.1:0-7590 GCA_964468535.1 uncultured Sulfurovum sp. | reverse complement strand
AGAGGTGTAGCTTTATGTTACTAAAAGTGGCTGACACGGAATTTTAAACGCTCTCATTGTATGATTGTCTATGGTCTTTAAACCTATAACTCTAACCTACGCATAAAGTTCTTTGCTATCTCTGCACTTTTGGTCTTAAACAACTCTCCTGACTTTTCATCATAGACACGGTCTACTGCATCATAAAATAGACTTAACCAACGTTCAAAAGTTTCACTAGTCAAACCCTCAATGTCAAAATGAGGTCTTAGTGGGTGCCCAGTATATTCGTCATCATAAAGAGCCACAAATTTCCAAAACTGTGTCAATAAAACCAAATGCTCTTCCCATGTGTCACTTGCTATGTCATTTCCTAGCTTATCCATGAAAAAAGAGCCTATCATTTCATCTTTTATGACTTCTGCATAAAATGTTCTTACCAGTTTTTCTATGTTCTCATCATCAATACTCTTTGCCAATATTTCTATCATTCTCTCTCCACTTTTCCACGCAATTTTTTCTTAGAAGCCTGCTTTTTCTTCGAGTCGAGCCGTCTTCCTACTGAACCTTTGGTGGGCTTGGTAGGCACTCGCCTTTTTTGTACGACATTCACACTCTTAACAAGCTCAATTAACCTCTCCAAAGCTTCATCTCTATTTTGTTCTTGACTTCGGTGCTGTTGTGACTTGATGACTATTATGCCCTCTTTAGTGATACGTTTGTCTTTAAGCTCTTGTAGCTTTTCTTTGTAGAAGCCTGGAAAGACGAAGCCTCGATGTCAAAACGCAGATGAATGGCAGCTGAGACCTTATTGACCTTTTGTCCTCCAGAGCCACTTGCTCGTATGGCAGAAACTTCTACTTCATTTTCATCTATGCTAACAGTATTTGATATTTTTAGGGTTGGCATGGTTTTATTTACTAGAGTTTCAGTTCTAACTTATTGGTACTATAGTTATGCACTAATGACTGAATGATACTCTGATAGGAGATACCTATATCCTTTGCTCGTTGCTCTATAAAGTCAAGATATGAACACTTCAGATTGATACTGATTTGTTTTTTTTCATTAAGATACTCTAGTACATCTCCTGCCATTGTTTTTAGTGTTTCATTGTCAAAACTAAACGTTGTCTGTTCTTTAAACTCTATTGCATCTAATAATTCTAATTCTTCATCTGTATATTTCATGATTAATCCTTTAGATATTTTTCTACATTAGGGTGCCTATAGTTGTCTGATTCACCCTCTTCTTTCATTTTATGTAACACATCATCAATACTAAAACCTCTTGGACATATTCCAAAAATAATTTAATCCGTAAATGATAGCACTATGTCTATTCGTTTACATTGAGAACATACTTTTCTCTCATAGTTATTAATTATTTACTATGCTATAATCAAGATATAAAACCACCTAAAAGGACATAAACATGTGCATATTTTGTAAGATAGTAAACAAAGAACTCCCCAACAATACAGTGGCAGAAAATGAGAACTTCTTAGCTTTTCATGACCTCCATCCTAAAGCTCCCATCCATATTCTCATTATTCCTAAACAACATGTTGATTGTTTCCAAGATGTTAGCCCTGAGACCATGGCAGGACTGACTACATTTACACAAGAGGTAGCTAAAAAAGTGGGTGTAGCTGAAACAGGATATAGGCTCATCACTAACAATGGAGAAGATGGAGGACAAGAGGTTGAACACTTGCACTTTCATATGCTAGGTGGTGCTAAAATAGCATGGGATCACTCCCATGAAGATAATCATAAGTCTTTATGATTTTGTAAGTTGGGGACATCCTCTCCCCAATATTAATTTAAATAAAAAATTACCACGACCTACGCATCTATTTCTAAAAGTTTTTCTTCGTACTCGGCAACTATCTCTTCATCTTTATCAGATGCCACTTCCAAACGCTCAAAATAGGTATCTATCTCTTGCTGTACTCCTCCAACTTCCTTAGATAATTCCATAATTACATCATTGTCTCCAGCATTTGAAGCTTTTTCTAGCGCCTCATTTTTTACGGCTAACTCAGACTCAAGCATTTCTATCTTCTCTTCACAAAGCTTTATCTCTTTTGTGTAAGGTTTGCGTACTTCATTGCGTGCTTGTGTGACAGCTTTACGTAACTTCTTGCGCTCTTTATGGTTGATTTTGGATTTTTTCTTCTTAGGTTTAGTGCCCTCTTCTTCTTCCCAACCTATCTTTTCTAAAAAGTCAGCATAGCTGCCATCAAAATACTCAGCCCCACCTTTATGAAAGATGATAAGTGCATCTGCTAGTCTATGCAAAAGCATCTCAGAGTGTGTTACCATAATGAGTGAGCCTTCAAAAGTATCTATGGCATCAGCCAAAGCATCTATAGACTGCATATCAAGATGATTGGTGGGCTCATCGAGGAAAAGTACATTTGCAGGTGTTGCTATAATTTTCCCTAGCATCACACGGCTACGTTCTCCACCAGAAAGAACGTCTATTTTTTTATCTCCAAGCTCACCTGAGAACATCATACGCCCTGCTATGTTACGTGCTTGTGGTATACCCACTTCTTTGCTCATAGACGCTATCTCTTCTACGATGGTCACTTTTGTATTGAGTCTCTCGATATTTGTTTGTCCAAAGTGTGCAAACATAGTAGAAGGGTGAAACTCTAAGTTACCTTGCTGTTCTCCAAGTTCTCCCGCCATGTAGTTAAGTAAAGTAGATTTACCTTTACCATTTTTACCTATGATAGCCAGTCTCTTTCCACGTTCCATGGCAAAAGTAATGTCTCTAAACAAAGGCTCATCAGGGTTATATCCAAAGCCAAGTTCATTGGCACGGAAAAGCACTTTTGCAGGCGTGTCTTTGTAGTTAAATTTAAAGGAGAGATTCGTATCTGTCTTTAAGTCGTCCATCTCTTCCATTTTATCTAACTCTTTTTGTTTTGACTGTGCCAATGCCGCCGTAGATGCTCTGGCTTTATTGCGTGCTACAAATTCTTCAAGTTCTTTACGTTTTTTATCTTGATTTGCTTTTGTTTTTTCGTATGTTTCATCTGCTAGTTCTAGTGTCCCGTAGTATTTGTAACTATCTCCGCTTACAAGGTGTAGTCCCTTACGCTGTACGCCCATCGTATGTGTAGTCACGGAGTCCATAAAGTCTCTGTCATGTGTGATAAGTATCACTTCCCCATCAAAGTCACGTATAAACCCTTTGAGCCACCTAAGAGAAATGATATCAAGGTAATTCGTAGGTTCATCAAGTAGTAACATATTTGGCTCAGTTGCCAAAAGCTTCACAAGGTTTATACGTATTTGAAATCCACCAGAAAAGCTCAAAGGGTCTTTATCTAAGTCAGATTCAGAAAAGCCAAGTCCAAAAAGAAGTTTTTCTACTTTATAGAAGTTCCACTGCTCATCTTCAGGCAAAACCAAGGCACATTCTTCGCGTACCGTAGGTTCAGTAAAGACTAAATGCTGCTTTAAAGTACCTATGCGGTAGTTTTTAGGGATGCTTATCGAGCCACTGTCATGTGATTCTTCACCTAGTATCATTTTAAAAAGTGTAGATTTTCCTGAACCGTTACGTCCCACAAAGCCTATTTTTTGCTGTGCTTGCATTTTAAAGTTTACGTCGTGAAAGAGCGTTTGTCCGCCAAAACCTTTAGAAAGGTTAGTTAGTTGTATCATAATAGTATTCCATCGTTTAGTATAATTTTGTGGGATTATAGCTAAATATGCTATAGTAGAATATGAACATAAAAATATGTAAAGAATTTTCTAAGCTCACTAAGCTTAGAAATCAACTTAGCCTAGCATTTCCTAAACATAAAGTAATCAGTAAGAAATGCATTGGTCCTTGCAATATATGCACACGCAAACCCATCGTAAAAATCAGTGGCAAAAACATTAAAGCCAGAAGCATTTCAACACTCATCACTAAAATCAATTTTTACGTTTTACAAAAACAATCCAAGACAACATAAGAGAATCAATATCTACCAGAGCAAAAGCTATACATAATTTATCTCCCAAATACTCCTTATCTGAACTTAAGCATAAAAAATGTAAAACTTCCCTATGACACTTAAAAACCTTAGCTTTGAAAGCCCCTATCTTTTATTAGATGACGAATTTTATGATATCTGTGAGAGTACAGCACTTGATAACCCTTACTTCATTAGCTTTAATCCTAAAGTAGCAGACCTTATTGACCTAGATACCAACACAGCAGACGACCCACTCTTTATTGAACTACTTAATGGTACGTATGTTCCTAAAGGTGTACGCCCTTTTGCTATGTGTTACGCAGGTCATCAGTTTAGCCATTATGCCTCACGACTAGGAGATGGAAGGGTACATAACTTAGGGAGCATTAATGGTTGGCATTTGCAGACTAAAGGAAGTGGAGAAACACTTTATTCACGCACTGGTGACGGACGTGCTGCCTTACCCTCTTCCATACGTGAGTACCTTATGTCTGAGGCCATGTATCATCTTGGCATACCTACCACACGAGCATTAAGCATCATCGGTTCAGAAACCAAACTCTTACGCAACAACATAGAACGTGCCGCCATCGTTATGAGAATGTCTCCTTCATGGGTGCGTTTTGGTACTTTTGAGTATTTTTATTATCTCAAAGAACATGAGAAGCTAAAATCTCTAGCCGACTATGCCATAGCTGAATCTTACCCATACTTACGTGATGATAATGATAGGTATTTTAAGTTTTTTGAAGAGGTTCTAAAGCATACTGCAAGTCTAATTGCAGCATGGCAAGGCATAGGCTTTTGTCATGGCGTGATGAATACAGACAACATGTCCATAGCAGGACTCACCATAGACTACGGACCCTACGCTATGCTAGATGATTTTCAATACAGCTTTGTTTGTAACGCAACAGACAAAGCAGGACGTTACGCATATGGAGAACAACCCAATATTTCTTACTGGAACCTCACCAAACTCTCAAAAGCACTCTCTCCACTTATAGACGAAGAAAAGATGCAAAAAAAGCTAGATGACTATGGGGACTTTATCTACCCCAATGCATACATAGACGTTATGTGTAAAAAACTAGGCTTAGAACTAAGACTAGAAGACGACCAACAACTCATCACTTCTCTCATAGCTACCTTGCAAGATGCGTACATCGACTACAGCCAATTTTTTAGAGTACTCAGCCGTTACACGGGTGAGAGAATGCCCATCTTTGAATTAGCGATGAATCCCGTACCTTTTGATGCATGGCTTGATACCTATGATGAACGTTTAGCTAAAGAAGCACATACCCAAATACAGAGACAAAAAACCATGCTTAAAACAAATCCAAAATATATTTTGAAAAACTATATGCTAGACCAAGCCATTGCATTGGCTAAACGTGGGGATTTTTCTATGGTAGAGACCTTACTTCATATTGCCCAACACCCATACGATGAGCTTCCAGAACATGAAAAGTTTTCAGGAGAAACACCTGAAGAGCATAAAAACATCACACTTTCGTGTTCCTCTTAAAAATCTAAAAGAGTGAAAACCCTTAGTTTTGTGGTAATCCGTGGTAGTTATAATGCACTTTTCTAAGGTGGTCTGGTTTCATTCCCATAAGTTTCATCTCCGCACGTTCATCAGCAACATGCTCTTTTTTTATCTTTACAAGAAATTCCCACCTTTTCACAAGTATCTCTCTTATCTCTGCTTCAAGCTCACCACTATACGCAGTAAAATCCATTTTCTTTACAAGCTCTAACTGCTCTTGGCTATGCGACTTTACTTCTAGCAACTGAGTAAAACCATTGACTGCCACTTCAGCTACCTCTTTAGCATAATCCCCCTCATACTCAGGATTATTCTCATTTAACTTTGTTATTAGGTTTGCTAGGGCATTGTCATTAAGTATTTCAAGCTCTGCCTTAAATCCTTTGAGTTCTGCTTCATACTCTGCTGCATCATCATACAAGTCTGCCAACTTTTTATTGTTAGCACTTCGTGCATTTGCAGGTATACGGTCTTTAGAACTATCTATATCTACTCCATGCTCATCTTTCAAAGCATCCATCTGCATTTCCATTATACGTCTATTTTCTTTATCAGCCATCTGTTATCCTCTGTCATAGTTTTAAAGATGCATCATCTTATTAGTTAATGCATCATATTAAATGGCACTTTACTGTATTAGCCTTAAACTTCTTATTAAGAACTAAACAAAATCTATTTTTAACTGCTATTATGATTAATACACACCCTGAATTATCGTTGGATCTATACGAATTTATACATTTTTCTGATATCTACGTATTTCTCCTGTATCGAATTTTATTATTTTATTGTGTAAAGAAAGTTTTTTTTGCTCAAATAGGCAAATTAATACTGATGCGACATCTCCATGGCAACAAAGTATAATTTCTTGGTTTGAATATTCTTCTTCTAAGTATGCAATGAACCTAGTAAGTCTTTTTTGAACATTAAAAATACTTTCTACTCCAAATTTAGTATGATTAGGGTTCAACACATCTTCATTCCAAACTTTAATATAATTTTTACTACTCTTAGACTCAAAGGTGCCGAAATCTCTTTCTGAAAGTGCATCATTAATTTTAACTTCAATTGTAGACTCCAATAGTTTTTTTGCTATTTTTATAGTTTCTACAGTCCTGAGAAAGGGAGATGAGTACAATACAATTTTAGTTGGAATTTTAAAAACGCCCATACTTATCCCATTTATAATATTACGCTCTACTTCAACCTTTCCTTGTTCAGACAACCCATATATATCACTATTTAATTTACTACTTATAATCCCTAATTCATTAGCTTTACTTTTCCCATGTCTTAAAATAATATATGAATTTTTAATTAGAAAATTAGAAAATTTATAAAAATTTCTTTGATCATATTCAATCATAGAATTAATTTTTTGTCTTTTATAATATGCACCTAATACTTGCATTAATCCAATAACTGCTGATATAACTGAAGCTGTCCAAATAATTTTTAATAATACACTATCTAGGTTAGGTAACGTGACTATAAGTGAAAAAATACTGGGGATAAACATAACAGTAAAATGACTAAATGAACGTTGCCAATTTGAATCAGGTGTGTGTTTAATAAATGATTCCGAACTAACAAATTGAGGTGCATATCCATTTTGTTTTTTAAATTCTGTTCTTAAATCAAGATTTAAAAATTCAATTATTGATGCTATAACTGAGTTATGTTGAGAGACAACAAATGCATAAGACAACGACAAATACGGAATAATTAATAATATATTAACTTTAGCTGATGATGTATTACTTCCTCCAAAAACAAAACTTACAACCGCTCCAACAGCAACTATATAAGCAAGTAATGCTGTATCTCTTAACTGTAATCTAAGATTTAACTCTGCTCTTGCTGCATCAAATGAATGTCTTGCACTCTCAATTATACTATTCATATAGTATTCCAATAAATCCACTAAAGAGTTCACTCACAAACCCCTCAAAATCACCAAGATGTTTCTCAACTATAGCCACAACTATCTCAATATTCAAATTCTGATAATCATGCACAACAATATTTCTAAATCCAACCATACTTTGCATCTGTATACATATATCTTTACTTATAA
>CAYXTZ010000074.1:0-7823 GCA_964468535.1 uncultured Sulfurovum sp. | reverse complement strand
TACGTTATATAATAAGGATTATTATGAGCAAAGTATTAGGAATAGATTTAGGAACAACAAACTCTGCAATGGCAGTGTATGAAAATGGCGAAGCAAAGATTATTGCAAACAAAGAGGGTAAAAATACAACACCTTCAATTGTAGCATTTACAGACAAAGGTGAAATCTTAGTAGGTGAGTCTGCAAAAAGACAAGCTATTACAAACCCTGAAAACACCATCTACTCTATTAAGAGAATTATGGGTCTTATGATGAATGAAGATAACGCTAAAGAAGCGAAATCTAAACTACCATATAAGATAGTTGACCGTTCAGGTGCGTGTGCCATAGAGGTAGCAGGTAAGACGTATACACCTCAAGAAATATCTGCAAAAGTACTCATGAAAATGAAAGAAGATGCAGAAGCATACCTTGGTGAGACTATCACTGATGCTGTTGTTACAGTTCCTGCGTATTTCAACGATGCACAAAGAAAAGCAACAAAAGAAGCAGGAACAATTGCAGGTCTTAATGTGCTTCGTATTATTAACGAACCAACATCAGCAGCACTTGCTTATGGACTTGATAAAAAAGAATCAGAGCAAATTGTAGTGTATGACCTTGGTGGTGGTACGTTTGATGTGACGGCACTTGAGACTGGTGATGGCGTGGTTGAAGTAATGGCTACTGGCGGAGATGCATTCCTTGGTGGTGATGACTTTGACAATAAAATCATCGACTTCGTAGCAGAAGCATTTAAATCAGACACTGGCATAGATATTAAAGCAGACGTTATGGCACTTCAGCGTGTTAAAGATGCAGCAGAGACCGCAAAAAAAGAGCTTTCATCTGCTACTGAGACTGAAATAAACTTGCCATTTATCACTGCGGATGCATCTGGGCCTAAACACCTTATTGTCAAAATCACAAGAGCAAAATTTGAGTCTCTTATTGGTGATTTGGTTGCTTCTACTATCAAAACAGTACAAGGCGTGTTGAAAGATGCAGGACTTAGCACTGGCGACATTAACGAGATTGTAATGGTTGGCGGTTCTACTCGTATACCACTAGTGCAAGAAGAGATGAAAAAATTCTTCGGAAAAGAGCTTAACAAATCTGTAAACCCAGATGAAGTGGTTGCTCTTGGTGCTGCTATCCAGGGTGGTGTGTTAGTGGGTGATGTGACTGATGTACTTTTACTAGATGTTACACCACTGAGCCTAGGCATTGAAACTTTAGGCGGAGTTACTACAAAAGTCATAGAAAAAGGAACAACGATTCCTGCTAAAAAGTCACAAGTTTTCTCAACAGCTGAAGACAACCAACCAGCAGTAAGCATACACGTACTTCAAGGCGAACGTGAGTTTTCAAAAGACAACAAGTCACTTGGTATGTTTGAACTTAGAGACATCCCCGCAGCACAACGTGGTGTACCACAAATTGAAGTGACATTTGACATTGATGCCAATGGTATACTTACAGTATCAGCAGCAGACAAAGGTACTGGTAAATCTCAAGAGATTAAAATCACTGGTTCGAGCGGGCTTTCTGATGAAGAGATAGAAAAAATGGTACAAGATGCTGAAGCAAATAAAGCTGAAGATGAAAAAAGAAAAGAGATTGTTGAGCTTAAAAACCAAGCAGATGCACTCATACACCAGACTAAAAAATCTTTAGAAGATGTAGGTGAAAACTTTGATGCTACAGAAAAAGAGGCAATTGAGACAGCTATCACTGAACTAGAAGAAGTGCTTAAAGATGACTCTGCAACAAAAGAGCAGATAGAAGAAAAAGTAAAAGCTTTAACTGAAAAGTCACATAAATTAGCTGAAGCTATGTACGCTAAAGAGCAAGGTGGCGAAAAGAAAGAAGCTAAAAAAGCAGATGATGACGATGTTATCGATGCAGAAGTAGAGTAAAACTGCTTTAGTATCTGTCTTGACTATGCAGCTACAGCAACTCATAAATTTATTGTTACTACTTGCTTTGGGCAAGTACGTAGCACACTTTTATTTATCTTGGCTAGAAATAGCCGGGATACTACTCTTTACAGTGTTTATCGAACATTTATTTTTATATTTTAAACATAAAAAACTTTATTTTATCTCATTTTCTTCGCTCACTACTGCTACGGGAGTGATACTTATGATGGTGGCTACAGACTATTATATTTACCTTTTTGTGATTATTTTGGGACTGCTACAGAAACATTTTTTACATTACCGTGGACAACATTTTTTTAATCCTTCTAATTTTGCACTTATTTTAGCCCTTTTACTTTTTTACCAAGAAAGCCATATAGTGTTAGGACAGTTAGGTAGTGACTATAAACTTATGATTTTAGTGGGTATTTTAGCAGTATCTATTTTGTATCGTGCCAAAAGGTGGATTATTCCTGTGGTATTTATTTTGGCATATGTGGGACTTCAAAAAGTGTTTATTGTAAGTTCTGACCCTGTGATGATAATAGATGATGTGTATTTACGTTTTTATTCTTTATCCTTTATAGTTTTTATTCTTTTTATGCTCACAGACCCTCGGACTACACCCAACAAGAGTATACACCAAGTACTTTTTTCGGTTGTTGTGGCAGTAGTTGCAGTACTTTTAGATTATTATCAGGGTTTTCGTGTGCAGCATTTATTTATGGCACTCTTTTTAGTCACACCTTTAAGCGTAGCAGTACTTAACTTTACTCACTTTCAAGATAGAAAAAGATTCTTTTTTGTCATAGCCTCTATACTTATCTTATCTTTTAGTGCTATACTGTACATCGAAGTACAAGCTCCGTATTATTTTGAAATGGATAGATAGTGACAAAAGAGACAAAAATAAGTTTAGGTATGCTGATAGTGGGAATGTTGGCTCTACTTGTATATTGGTTTATACCACAAGAAAGTATAGATACATCCAGTCAATCTATAGATGTAAGCCAAGAACAGATTATTTTACCACGTTATGAAGATGCACGTTATGCAGATATCCCTGAAGTACGTGCATATATTGATGAAGTCAGTACACTTTTAGCCCAAGGTAAAGCTGTGCTTCCTTTGGGAGATGAAGAGCTATATGGGGATGCACATTTAGCCCAAAAGTTAGTACTTGAAGATGCTGATTTTCTGGAAGACACGATGCAAAATGCTAAGTATTTACATAATGATATGATGCGTGTCATTCCTGTAATCACTAGTGTGCTGGATGTAAAAACTGCAAAGATATGTAAAAAATATACCTGCTATAAAGCAGAAAAATATAACTATGCAACCAATACAACGACTAGGGCCATCATCGACGTAGACAATAAAAAGGTGCTAGATGTAAAACGATTTCCCAACGCTCAACCCGACATATCGAAGCGTTTGATGCATATCGCTCAAGCCATAGCACTCAATGCACCAGAAATAAAAGAAGCATTGGGCAGGAGACCTTCCAAAAAAGATATATCTATGGCAAATGTAAGAGGCTCACTCAAGGAGTCTCCTTGTGAAAACACTATGCATTTGTGTGTAGCACCTACTTTTGTAGACCATAAAAAAGAACAGGCACTTTGGGCAGTCATAGACTTGACTCAAATGCGACTTGTCGCCGCAAAATGGACAGGTTTAGGAAAAACAACCACGCCTGCCTGTATCTCAGAGAGATCTTTACAAAATCGTTATATTATGGAAAACTATTGTCAAAAAGATACGATACTTAACAAAAATGATTGGCAGATAACTTATAGGCTTACAGGTTCTGATGGGCTAGAAATACGTGATGTAAAGTATAAAGGAAAAAGTGTATTGCATTCTGCAAAAATTGTTGATTGGCATGTAGCATATAAACAAAAAGGTGCAAGAAATTTAGACGATAGTACAGAAACATACATAGAAGGTAGAAGGGTAGAGTTTGTAAGAGGTGAGGGCGATGAGTACTTGTTTGGCTATAATGATGCTATGGGGTGTCCTTTGTTTTCTACTTCTGTAGTCTTAGCATTTAATGGTCCGCAAGTAAGAAAGCTAAAGAATGATGATGGCTTTATGTTGACACAAGATTTTCGTAATCCTAAGTGGCCCATGGCTTGTAATTATCGCTATGAAAATCGTTTTGAGTTCTATGATGATGGCTCTTTTCGTATAGTAGGCGTAAACAAAGGCAGAGGCTGTGGCGATAATGCCATTTACCGACCTGTGATGCGTATAGATATGGACATAGATAAAAAGGAAAATTTTTATAATTATGATGGAGAGTGGAAACTTTGGGAGAAGGAAGCTTTTGAAAAGGTGTCAACAGTCAAAAATGAGCAGCAATACCCCTATAAGATAGTGTCTGCATTAGATGAAAAAAAGGGCTACTATATAGAAACAAATTATGGGCAGTTTTCTGATAATAGTAGGGGAGACCATGCCACACTTTTTTTGAGTAAGTTTAAAGAAAAAGAAGGAGATACGGATTTGCTTACTATAGGTTCTTGTTGCGATTTAAATGACGATGGGGTAGAACAGTTTATCAATGATGAAAATACCTCTACTGAAAACCTTGTCCTTTGGTATGTGCCTCGCATATTCAATGATGCAAAAGAGGGGAAAGAGTACTGCTGGGCAGATACAATTATAGGAGATAATGGTAAATTAGAAGTTAAAGTGTGGCCGTGTATTGTAGGTCCAAAATTTATACCCATAAGGTGAAAAATGAAAAAATACTTACCGATACTATTTGTGATACTCTTCATGAGTATTGTTGGCTACGTCATTGTGCAAAAAAAGACTAAAAGTAAGACTGTTGTAGAGAGTCAAGTACCTACGGTAGAAACTATAGGTACCTTTGTACAACAACAAAGTTGTATAAAACCTCCCCCTTTTTTAGAAAATATGGGCATACCACAACCAGTTGTTATTGATCTTTCGCAACAGCTTCATAAAGGAATTGCTCTACACTATGGAAAAAATTTTTCAAAGACTATACATCCAAAACAGTGGGAACAGTACGGTCATTTAAGCACTTATGCCCTAGATAAAAAAGGTAATATATTTTTAGCTCCTATGCCGTTTATATCCATCCAAGAAAATACCTTTGATTTGCAAAAAAACATTTATAAACTTGATGGAGAAACAGGACAACTTTCTATCTTTATGCATTTTAATGATGTATTCCCTTCTGCTAGAAACCCTTATGGCATTAGTGCCATTGTCTATGACTGTGAAGATAATACCTTATGGGTTTCTGCGATTGATAGTTCTACTTTTGCTAAGCAAAAAGGTAGAATTTATCATATCGATATCGAACATAAAAAAATACTACAAGAGATTAAGGGAGTAGATGTCTTAAGTATGCAAGTTGTAAAAAGTAGTCAAGGTAAATTTTTATTGTTTGGGTCTGCAAGAGATGGGAACTTGTATGCATACGCTATAAAAGCACAAGAATTATATGGAGACCCCTTTAAGTTGTTAGAGCTACCATATGCAAATAAACATATACGCAAAATAAAAATAACAGACAAAAACACATTAGAACTCCAAGCTATCTCTTTTAACTATTCACTTGTGGCTCAATCAACGCAAGAGCATAGGGTGTATTATGATGCAAGATGGACAAATTTTTGGACTATATATAAAAATAGCCGATCTTTAAGATAATTTATATTTTATATGGTATAATTTAAATATATTGCGTAAATGTTGCACAATGATTTACTTGTAATCACATAAAGCTAAACTTACTGAAAAGTAAGGACGGAGAGTTATGGGTCTTCACTCATGTTTTGAGAAAGATAGCCAAACTGCACAAACTTAAATGGATAAAATATGAAAACATCACAAAAGAATATACCTAGCCTTGTCTTTGCACTGATTATTATGTATACAGTTTTTGCACATTCTGACATTAGTGGAACAGTCTTTAGAGACTTACCGTTAAATGGAACAACACTTAGCGTGTATGGACAACAAGAAGTCAATGAGCCAGGTGTAGAAAATGTTACAGTGATGGCCTACGATACTGCTGGAGCTCTTATAAGCACTGCGACTACTGATGTGGACGGTAACTATGTCTTGACTACAGTTGCGGGACTTTACAGGGTTGAGTTTAGTGCATGGCCGACATACTTCAAAGAAAGTCCAGAAGCAGGAGGAGACAATACATCAGTACAGTTTCTTAGTAATGCGAGTACAGCTAATTTAGGCTTACATTACCCTCCAGAATTTAGTGCATCAAGTAACCCTGAGATAGCCTCTACCGTCATGTTGCAAGGGGCATCTTCAGATGCTACAATGAGTAATTCAGAATCAATTATCAAGTGGAATTATAACGATACGAGTAGTATAGCTGTAATCGCTACCATCGATCCAAGCAGGATAGTGTTGGCAGATAAAACCAATACGGGGACTACTTGGGGCTTGGCGTACAGTAGAGAAAATGAAAAAATATATTCAGCAACATTTCTTAAAAGACATGGGGGTCTTCCTGATGCTGACGCTGATGGCAATGGAGATATAGGTGTCATTTATGAAATGAACTCAACGGGTGCAGGTGTAGGCACGTCGAGTCAGTTTTTTAATTTTAGCGATGCACAAGTGGGAATCATAGCTGATGATGCTGGTCGTGGTTTAGGACCGCATGGTGTATCTTCCTATGATGCTACTACGTTAGCTCTCATAGGGAAGAGAGGTTTAGGTGATATTGATATATCAGATGATGGAAAAACACTTTATGTAACAAATCTTTTTAATAAAAGAATTTATCTTATCGATATAGCCACGCAAAGCATAACAGCAGAGCTAGACATTCCTGACACGGAATGTGCAGAAGCAGCTGACATGAGACCATTTGCACTAAAATATTTTGAAGGAGATATCTATGTGGGAGTGGTTTGTTCTGGACAAACCAATCAAAATAGAGCAGAATTAAGAGCAGTTGTTTATAAGCATGATGGTGCTACTTTTACAACAGTTATTGATTATCCTTTAGACTATACAAAAGGTCGAGTACAGGCTACTACTGAAGGGCAAAATACTATAGCAAGACAATGGAACCCTTGGACTGATGATTGGGCTACATTGACTTCAAATAGAAGATCTAATGGTGCAGGTACAAGTCATAGGGTATTCTTCCCGCAACCTATGTTTTCAGATATTGAATTTGTCTATCTAGAGGGAGAACAATACATGGTCATGGCTTTTATGGACAGAACAGGACATCAGCTTGCTCATGGAAATTATGATAATTCAAATACAAGTACAAATCTATACAATACAGTTGTTAGTGGAGATGTACTCATTGCTTTTGGTTCTACGCTAGAATTGGATGGTACTATCAATGGTCATGACAATAGTATGCTGGCTAACAATCAAGGACCAACCGTAGGTGAGTACTTTCATGGAGATAATTTTAAGACATCTCACCAAGAGACTGTGGTGGGTGCTCTTGCATACATTTCTGGACATTCTGAACTTGCTATTACTACATTTGATCCTGTTACAACAACATCAACAACTCATGGAGTTGATTCAGCAGGTGTAAAATACCTTGACATTGTCACGGGTGACGAAGCAAGAGGCTATCATATGTATGGAAAGAGTGCTCCTGGTTCAGCATTTAAAGGCAATGGTATAGGAGATATAGAATTGCTCCTTGCTTCTGCGCCTATAGAGATAGGTAACCGTGTTTGGCTAGATACAGATGCAGATGGCGTGCAAGATGCGAACGAAAGTGGCATAGCAGGTGTCATTGTCCAACTTCTGAATGCAAGTAATGTAGTTATTGCAACTGCAACAACAAATGCAAGTGGAAATTATATTTTTTCTAATGATGCTGCAGGGGCTTCAAGCGGAAGTCATATTTATAATATAACAGAGCTTATAGCAGAC
>CAYXTZ010000073.1:3572-7824 GCA_964468535.1 uncultured Sulfurovum sp. | reverse complement strand
GATTACAAATCAGCTGCTCTAGCCAGCTGAGCTACACCAGCACCATCATTAAAAGATATTGCACTTAAAATGGACGGGAATTATAGACAAATACATTTTAAAAGTCAAGGGTTTTAATGAAAATATTGCTAAATTTCTTTTTTTTAGTTAATTTATATAGAATACAACATAAAATCTACTCTACATAGGCATAATTTATGAAAATACTACTGGCTCCCAGTGAAACAAAGAAATCTGGAGGAGAACTCTCTTTCAATCCCAATACTTTACTTTTTGATGCTTTGGCACCTGCACGAAAAAAACTCTTACATACCTACACTAATGTTTTACAACAAGGTGACATGCAAGTACTCTCTAAAATGTTTGGCATTAAAAAAGAAGCCGATATCTTAACGTACAAAAAAGACATTATCCATGAACTTACTATGAAGGCAATAGAACGCTACACAGGTGTCGCATTTGAATATTTGAAATATAATGAATTGGACCCAAAGGCACAAAAATATGTAGATGAAAATGTCATCCTATTTTCTAATTTATTTGGGCCCATACTTGCTAATGATTTAATACCTGAATATAAACTTAAGCAGGGTGAGGCTGTAGCAGACATCAAAACAGAAAAATTTTACAACGAACATTCTGCCTATCTTATGGAAGAATACCTCAAAGAAGAAGAGGTACTAGACCTTCGTGCAGGCTTCTATGATAAGTTTTACAAACCCAGCAAACCATACACCACACTCAAGTTTATCAAAGAGGGTAAAGTGGTGAGTCACTGGGCTAAAGCGTACAGAGGCATTGTTTTACGCGAAATAGCAAAGGCTGGTATCACCAGTCTAGATGCGTTTATGAAGCTTCCCATAGAAGGTTTGAGCATCCATGAGATACACACTAAGAAGAATAAGACTGAGATTGTATATAATATAGGAAAATAAAGGTTTTATTATGAAACTTCCAAGCGATGATACCCTATACAAAACACTCATTTTTCTCCTCGTACTCATGGTAATACTTGGCATACTGTTTGACACAGATTATAGCTAGAAGATAGTTTTGAAGAAAAATCTATTTGAAATGGGTACGGGTTTTGGCGAAGAAGATAAAGGTTGGTCATCTGACAATAAAGATACGCCCTACAAGAAACCCTCTACAGAGGTAAAACTCCCCAAAAAGCATCAACTTCATTTTGCTAAAGAAAAACGACGTGGAAAAGTAGTGAGCATAGTTAAACCTTTTTACCTCGACCAAGCCTCACTACAAACCTTAGTAAAAACACTTAAAAAGAAACTTGGAACTGGTGGCACAGTAAAAGATGACAGCTTGGAGTTTCAAGGTGACATTCCTGAGAAACTACGCACAGAACTAGATAAAATGGGATATGGGTTTAAATAATTTTATGTTCCTATAGCTAGAGCATAAAGAACCATCTCATCATTGTCCACAAAAGTATTGACCTCATCATCATAGTACGCACCTATCCCTGAGCATCCTGTGCCTAAATACAATGAAGCCACATAGAGCCTATGCCCTATAATGCCTGCTTTTTGATAAAGTGCTTGATAGTTTTTTCCTTTTGAAGTGATAAAAAAGGCTACTGCCCCTTCCGTAGAAAGGCTATATTGTTCTAAAGAAAGATAGCCTGCGTGTTTAGCAAAATCTCCATGTTTTAGATATTTACCATCTTTATAGAGTCCCAAGGGCATGTTTATCACACGATTTACTACCATATAAACAGAAATATCTTCATCACAATCTGAAGTGATGGGTTGATGTATAGCGTCCATAATAAAATTAAACTGTCCTTTGCTGATGGGCCCAGCACTAAATCCCCTTTGGGAGCGTCTATGTAGTAAGGTATCTTGTAGTTTTGTTGTGTTGTACTCAAAGGTAGGGTTCGCATCTTGTATTTTACACTCCACAGATGTCAGCGTTTCATTATAAGCTTGTTCTATCAATTCATTTTTTTCAAATGAGCCACTGCCATCTACATAGGGTAGTTCAAACTCTACAGCATTGACCTTGCTGTCTTTTATGGCTGTAGCCATCACAGCTCCTGCTAAAAACCACTCACGTTCTGCAAATCCAAACATACGGTTCAACTTTTCTCTTTGGATGTTGTATGACATAGTGATACTTTCATTTTTAAGCAAAGCAGCCGCTTCTATGCTTCCTAGCAGATGCCCCGCATCTAGTAAACAGTACCTAAAAGCACGATTTTTATATTTCCATGAAGACCTGTAATACACAGCAGACACTAAAAAAAGATACCCTTTCATTGCAGTACCATAGCCAAAGCAAGGCTCCAAACCTTCATCGCTACCAATACTTAGTAAAAGTTTTAAGGACGAAGTACTTACTTCAAAATGGTATATGCCATCTTCTTTCCCTTCTACTCCACGCACTTGAAAATAAAGTTCATTAGGGTACAAGGCACCTGCAGATGGATTTATACGTAGGTAATACTCTCCACTTGGATAGGTTTTTTTAGCAGTCAAACCTGCTATATGAAATAAAAAGTTATCTTCTTTATCCTCTAGGTCTAGCTTGGTTTTACTATAGCTGTCAGGGTAGTTTTTATAGGTACGTGGCTGCTCATCCCAAGAAATAAAATTAGGGCTGGTTCTTACTGAGTTGTAAGAATGTTTCGTCTTTGCATGATACCAAAACATTACAAGAACATCTTTTTATATTTCACTTTTAGACCTTCTATCGTATCGCATGCTTCTTTAAAAAGTGTATATGCCCTAATGCCTTCTACGCATAAATGCTTATGTCTATCATACGAAGCTATCACTTTTTGTGCTTTGGCTCTAGTATTTCCACGATTACGCTTAATATGTTCAAAAGTAATAGCCCCATTGATAAGTCCTTTAGCCAAGTTTGCCAAAGGATGTTTTTTAAGTCGCAAAGGGTGCCATGCCTCTTCCATCACTTCATGAGCCTCAAAATACTCTTCCTCATCAAGCAATTTTAGATACTCTTTTAACGCACCTTCTAAGTCTTCGTTCATTGTTAGCATTATTTGACTGCCTTGTTTATTTTCTCTATGAGTTTCGTGATATTTCTATCATAAGCAAAACACATCGTTGTTTTGCAAGCAAGATACTCATCGCTCTCTTGTGTCCTACTTAAAATAAAAGGATACCTTATCGTATCTAGCTCAGACTGGGCGATATCTAACTTCTGCTTATTTGCATGTATTATCACATCTCCTCGTTCAAGCCGTAAAAAAACATGTGCCAATTTAGCTACATCTGCAGGTGCTTTTTCTAGTTGAATACCTTCTGCTTTTATTGTTTTTTTCACCAAGTTTATATACTCTAAATTTTCTGTTAAGCTTGCTATTTTTAGTATATTTTCTAACATAAGAGAAAGTGCAGAGGTATAATATCTATCATCGAAGTCTGCATAGACGCTTATGCCGTCATCACTTAAATACCAACGTTTGTTTCTATAAAATTTAGCAATGGCTTGCTCTGTTAAGATTTTTGCTTCACTTAAATACTGTTCATCATAAGTTCTGCCATACCCAATTATAAGAGCGTCTATCAAAAATGCATAGTCTTCTAAAAGTGCCTTTTGCTTCACTTCTTTACCTAGCAGTCTCTGATGATACAAAACCTTGTCTTTTTTCATAAGCTCCAACAGTTTTTCAAGTCTCTCTTGTGCCAAAGTAAGATATTTTTTATCTATTTTAGATGCTGTAAAAAGTGCTTTTATCATCATGGCATTCCATGCAGTGATAATTTTTTTATCAACAAAAGGAAAGTTACGTGTAGCACTTACTAATGCAAGGTATGTTTTAAACTCATCAAGCCGTGGAGGTGCTTTATCGCCTGTTATATGAGTATGCGACAAATCACCATCTATATTGCCATCTTCCTCTATGCCCATATATGCCAAAACATCTTCTATCTCTTTTTCTTCCCATCCTTTTTCTTTTAGTTCGCTTTGTACTTCCATATAGTCATAAATAAAATACCCGCCCTCTTCTCCATCAGAGTCAGCATCACTTGCACTCAAGTACGCACCCTCTTGCATATAATTTTTTTCCATTTGTGCGATGCTTTCATCTACTACTTTTTTATAGAGTTTATCTCCTCTAATACCATATGCTTTTGCGTAAACAGAGATAAGTTCTGCATTGGTATAAAGCATTTTTTCAAAGTGAGGTATCTGCCATTCATAGTCAGTTGTATATCTAAAGAACCCTCCACCTATCTGGTCATAGATGCCACCTCTAGCCATTTTG
>CAYXTZ010000073.1:0-3472 GCA_964468535.1 uncultured Sulfurovum sp. | reverse complement strand
AAATGATAACAATAGTGTAAAAAACAGTACTTGTTTAAGAGTTGACATTTTCTACCTCACTGTTCTGAATTTTAATTCTTCTCATTGGCTCTCTTTAGTGTATAATAACTCACTATATCATAAAGTAGTTCATAATGAATAAACAAGAAAAAGAAAGCATAAAAGAAAAGATAATAGATGACAGTACACTACTCCAAGAGCAAATAAAAAATCTTGAAGAAAAAGTAAAACCCATCTCTCCAGACTGTGGACTTGGTAGACTTACGCGCCTTGAAGCCATGGGAGAACAACACGTAAATAATAAAATACTTGATGAATCAAGAGTAAGACTCACGCGACTTAATAATGCCTTACAACGCATAGACAAACCCATGTTTGGAGTCTGCATAGACTGCGAAGAGAGCATAGGACGTGGACGCATGTCTGTACGTCCTGAGTCTGTGAGATGTGTAAGCTGTGCTAGCTAAATAGACTCTATATTTCCAACCACTTTACCTATGATAGTCACCTCTTCATGGCTAATGGACTGAGGAGGATACATACTGTTATCTGAAATCAGTTCTATCATCCCGTCTGCTCGTTGTTGAATACGCTTGATAAATAACCCTCCTGTAGTTGAAGCGATGAAGATGCCATTTTTAGCGATGTTTGTCTGCGTTCTGTCTACAAAAACGATGCTACCATCTTGCAAGGTTGGTTCCATTGATTCTCCATCTACATGTATGGCTTCTAGTTCTGTGTTTCCCATGCCTACCATGTTGTGCATTATCTTTTCATCTATACTGATGGTCTCATAGTTTTCATCAAAAACATCTGCCCCACCTCCAGCTGATGCTCTAAGTTCAGAAAAGTAACGTACTTGAAAAAACTTCTCTGTCTCCTCTTTAAGCATATCAACCGCTTGGTCAAAAAAGAGCCAATTCACTGATATCTTTTTTAATGCACAAAACTCTAATATCTCTTCATAAGGGATAGAATTTCTTTTTTTCATAGAAGCAAACGTTCCCTGGGGAATGTTCAACGCTTCAGCCACATCTTTGTCAAATACTTTTTTACTAATGGTACTCTCCGAGAGTACATCTTTCAACTTATCTACTATTTCACCTAAATACATCATTTTATCTCCTTTAAAGTATATTTATAGGTTATTATATGATATTTATCTTAAAAGTATGTCAATTTGCACTATTTTTAATACTTTTTATTATTTTTATGTATTATTTGACATATTTAAGTTCTGAGGCTTTAGGTAAAGCTTTAGTGAGAGGCACTGTAAGGAGACTTTATCCCTTTACAAAGAGAAATTATTTAATTAAAGGATTTAAAATGAGTTATTCACAAGATAAAGAGTTATTATCTTACGCGATTAAAATGGGATGTAAAACAGTGGCTGAGTTTGCTATGTTTTTAAAAGCAAGAGCGTCTATCCTTGCATTGTAGTATTCGTCAGGGTAGATTCGATATTTACCCTTATGATTATTTAGCCAAAAAGTAAAATATTTACTTCATCACCTATCTCCTTAGATACATCATCTTCTGAAGTGACTAAAAGAGCAATGGCGCCAAGCATGTTTGTAAGTATGGCAGATGAACCTACTTTTTTGCCTTTAAAGTCAACATAGTATTCACCTTGCATCAACGATATATTACAAGCGGTAAACTCTGCTTTTTTTGCACGTTTTGTAAAAGGCTCTTTAAGTTTTGCTTTTATTGTTCTCATGGAAGACGTACCTTTTTGCAACTTTTGTATGAGAGGTACAAGATACAGTAACGCCGTAACTGTAGATGAGTAAGCAAATCCTGGTAGACCTATAATGAACTTATCATCTTTTCGTGCCAGCATGATGTGCTGCCCTGGTTTTACACGTACACCTTTAAAAACAACTTCGCAGTCAAGCTCATAAATGACATCTTTTACAAAGTCAAAGTCACCCACAGACACACCACCAGTAGTTACAACAATGTCAGACTTATCTAGGGCTTCCGAGATTTCTCTGCTTATCGTTTCTTTATCATCCTTAATGCACCCTAGCTGAAGAGGCACAGCATCATACTTATTTACTATGGCTTCTAATATGTAGTTATTTGACGAACGTATTTGAGCATCATTTGTCTGCTCATCTCCTAGTTCCAACAACTCAGAACCTGTAGAGAGTATAGCAACAGTAGGCTTTTCATACACAAGCACATTGGCTACGTTCAAAGATGCCATAACGCCTATCTGGGGAAAGTCTATCTTTGTACCTTTTGAGATAAGTAGTTGTCCTTTGGTATAATTCTCACCTGGTTCACGCACAGAAAACCCTTGGGGTACTTCTTCTTTTATGACTATTTCATCACCTTCTACTAGCACATTTTCGATGGGGATAAGTGTATCTGCCCCATGAGGCATAAGTGAACCTGTAAATGTCTTGATACATGTCCCAGCTATCACTTCAACTTGTGGTGCAGCCCCAGCAGGGTTTATGCTTCCTACTTTTAGTCTGCCCAAAGTCATATCTTCATGTATGATGGCATAACCATCCATCGCAGACGTGGGAAACTCTGGAGAGTTATGGTCTGCTACAACATCTTCAGCTAACACATACCCCAACGCATCTACAACATACATCGTATTTGTTTTATAATTTTTTATCTCAATATTATTTATTATTTCTATCGATTCATCAAAGTGAAGCATTTAATTCCTTATTGTAATAACCCTGCACCATCCATAGGCGTACTTCTATCTACTGCATAAATACGCTCAGCATTTTTTACATCATACTTCCATATGGGGGCATTGGCTTTAAAATCTTCTACAAATTCGTCTATAAGCTCTAGTGCTACCCTACGTTTAGGAGAAAAAACAGCAGCCACATAGGACGAAGTATGCACAGGTACATCCCCTATGGCATGTGCCATCTTTACCACAGCTCCTCGTGCTTTGGCTTTTTCTTGCCAGTCATCAAACCACTTTTGTAGCACTGGTTCATAAATATCAAAACTCAATGCTTCTATGTCATCTTCTGCACGTATAGTCCCCACAAATGGGATGTACGCTCCATAGTTAGACTGAGCTTCTTCATCGAGCCAACGCCCAAATATCTCTTTTGTATCTAGTGACCCATTATAGAGTTCCACTACTTAGCCACCACACACGGGAGGGAGTATGGAAACCCTGTCACCATCTTTGAGTACTGTACTTAAGTCATTTACCATCGTGTCATTGAGTGCTACTGCACATTTGTCTAGCCAGTCACTAAGAGTACTGTCTTCTTTTAACTTAGCTGAGACATCTGCTAAAGTATTTGCTTCCATCTCTAAAGATGCTTTTCCAATAGGGCCTAAAAATTCTACTTTTACCATAGTAAATCCTTTAAGCGATTATAATTCTTGTTTGGTATAATTACGCTTAATCTACAGGAGGAAATACAGTGCTGCTTGGAAGTATTAGCTACCTTAACCTTTTGCCTTTTCAAGTTTTTTTAAA
>CAYXTZ010000072.1:0-8068 GCA_964468535.1 uncultured Sulfurovum sp. | reverse complement strand
ATTTTAAAAGTTCTTGGAGTATCCCCTTTATTGTGCATGTAGGCTTCCCTGTCATATTCAATGATATTCCTTAATTTTTAGAAATTATAGCATAATGATTTCCAATCTAAAGAGAGCTATTTTTGCATATTTTTACAATATCATGGAATAAGTTTTAAATAAATCCTATAGGCGATAAAGTGCTAGGGTATCTTACGAAAATCTGATTATCTTAAGAAATTAGAGTCAGGTGATTGCTCTATTGCTTTAGTATCTACTCTAGCAATAAAACATATACCTCCACCAGAAAACGTAGCTAACATAAAAAGACCTGCTGTGATACCAAAATCACCTGTAAGAAACCCAATGTCAATGCAGTGATAGGCAACAGTATATAATTAACCCCAAACCCTTTGAATGTAACTAGTTTATGTACCCAAATGAGTTTGATGTGTGTCAATTCAAAATTAAAAAGTGAAGGCATAACTAAATGTGATGCCTGCAAAAAGACAGATGTTTGAAGAAAAAACACACCCATCCGTATATGCTCCATAAACAAATCCAAGTGAAGTGCCCAAAATTACGATTATTATAAACTGCATTTTCTTCCTTGTAATTAATAGGTTTTTATAGTAATATAATTATGATACTATAAATCAAAATACATCTCGTCTCATAATAAGGAAACATAATGACAACACTATTAAAAACAATTACGATAACCCTCACGCTTAGTAGCATGGTACTTTTTGCTTCTAGCTCTCACTCGCATGCCAATACTGGACAGCAACACAGCCATGAAGATAAAAAAACTACTCTTTTACACGCTGAGATTGAAGTAAAAGCCAAAAAAGAACTGGCTAGACTTGTAAGTATAAATAAAATAAATGCTTCTTGGCTCAATGCCCCTGTGACAAAAATGGGTAAAAAGACATTTGGTGGCAAAACAGAGTGGGCAGTTGTATTTGACAATAAAAATATGAAAGATGACACAAAAACCACACTCTATATTTTCCTAGATTTAAATGGCAATATTGCTGGCGTAAACTATACTGGAAATTAAAGGAATCAATACAGGATACTATTGAGTCAGCCCCCTATCTCACTGGTATCGTCCAAATTTAAATCTACAAATAAGTGTCCGATAGTTGTTTGAGTGGCTTACATTTTACAAGTCCTTTAATGAATTATCTAGCGTGTTTTGGCTTAGCGGATTAAAAATAGTCATCATTCGCTTTGCAAGGCTATCGTTTTTTAAGGAAAATATAATGTCAAGATATTATTGTCTACCCAAAGTTTAAAAGTAAAATATAACGCAAAGTAAGAAAAATATGAATTTGATAAAAATGATATTGTTAGTAAAGATAAAACAAGAAAGATATTTTTAGTACTTATCTTTCTTCTAAGTGTGGTCAAAAAGGATTCAAACTGGAACTTCACAAGAAAATCACAAGAAAAAACATTGCGAATATGGTAACTTTATTCTATCATAACGCTTTGATAGACAAACAGCTAGGACATTTTTTTGTACTAGAACTGGGAGATGATATCACAAGTGAAGAATGGACGGAACATATAGATTTGTTGGTCAGCTTTTGGGCAAGTATTTTTTTAGATGAAGCGCGTTATAAAGGAGACCCTTATGGACCTCATTTTAGCATTGTTGGTCTAGAAAAAGAAGATTTTAAAAGATGGGTAGAACTTTTTTCTGAAATATGTGATGAAGTATATGTACCAAATATATCTAAGCTATTTAAAAATAAAGGTTTATTTTATGCTAAAGACTTTATGCGTAGAATAGATGAAGATAGAAACCTAAAAGACTTAACACGTCTTAAAAGCAAGATAGGGTGGGAATAGTGCAGAGTTGAGACAATCCCCTTCATCACAGTATTTTTAAAATCTCTCTTAAATCTTTTACATCTACACAATGCGTTGCAGCCTCTTTTAGTATGGGTTTTGCACAAAATGCCACTCGTGTGTCTGCGTGAGCAAACATAGAGAGGTCATTGGCTCCATCTCCAACAACCAGCGTGTCTTTTCTCTCTACTCCTAGTAAAGCTTGAAGGCGTGTTATCATGTCGCCTTTTGCTTGTGAGTACATCATCTCTCCACCTACTGCACCTGTAAGTATGCCCTTCTCATCTACATGTAAAAAATTAGAAAAGTCCGCTGCCATGCCTAGCTTTTGACATGCTGCTTTCGTGGCATCTCTAAAACCACCTGAGAAACACAGCACCGTATAGCCACGCTCTTTTAGCCCTGCTACTACTTCTACAGCTCCTGGCATCATAGGTAGGTTTTTACATATCTCTTCTACTTTACTTTGAGGTAAACCTTTTAGGAGTGCTACACGCTCAACAAGTGAAGCATAAAAATCCAACTCACCTGCCATCGCACGCTCTGTAATGGCTACTACTTGCTCTTTAAGGCCAAGTACTTCAGCAAAAAAGTCAATGGTCTCACCATCCATTAAAGTTGAATCAAAATCAAAGACTGCTAGTTTGGACATGTATCTACCTCCATTATGTAATATTTAGATAGAATTATAGCAATAATATTCCAATAGAAAGAGTTAACATTATGTTTAAAGAATTTTGTGATTTTTTATGTTCCAAGACAGATAAATTTATAACCGTGGAGGTAAACCCACCTCATGGTGCATCCATAAATAGTCTAATAGAAGATATACGTAAACATAAGTTACACGAAAAAGTCTCAGGTTTTTCGTGTACGGACAACCCACTAGCCAAGCTAAAGATGTCTGGCGTACTTTCTGCTATAAAGATACAGCAAGAGTTTGGAAAGCCTGTCATTGCCACTATGAGCATGAGAGATAAAAATAAGCTTTCTTTACAGTCTACCCTACTTGGTGCAAATGACTTTGACTTACGCTGTATACTTGCCCTTACTGGTGACCCTGCAAAATTTTCTGATCAGCCAGATGTCAAAGGTGTAGTAGAACGTGACTCTACTTTGCTACTAAGCATCATACATCACTTAAACAAAGGGGTTTCGTACTCCAACAAGCCATTAAGCCCTGCTCCAAAACCCATCTACCCTTTTGCTGTGGCAAACTCTTATGCAAGAGATATGAAAAAATTGCAAAAACGTATGGTTAAAAAGCTAAACTACGGAGCACGTGCCATCATCACTCAACCTGTGTACGATTTAGAGGGAGCTAAAGAACTCTTAGAAGTGTTTGAAGATGCTAAAAAAGAGAGTATCCGAGATACGGCTAAAGAAGCGCAGTTAGTACTTGGACAGTTCCCCATAGTAAGTGCTAGAACCGCCAACTTCATTAATGACAAAGTGCCTGGCATCTCTGTGCCTAAAAGCATCATAGATGACATGAACTTAGCTTCTATGGATAACATAGAAAAAGAAAAAGAAGTAGGATTTAATCTTTCAAAAATTATCTTTGATGATATAATGAAAGAACACGGCAAGGTACATCTAATGACGCATAATAGGTTTGATTTGTGTGCGGAGTTAATAGGTTGATAGTAAAATATAGTACAAGTGAGATTATTTCACTTGTACTCGAGGATTATTCTTCATCTTCAAACATAATAGGATAAGCCAAACCATACAGTGTTATAAACATTAATGGTATAGTCCATATTAGCCCGATACCTAAAGGTATTGCACTTACTAACATAATAATAGTAAGTAGCCCCATAAGTCCTGCCACTTTAAACCAGTGCTTTGTTACAGTTTTTCTTGAATGTTCCATCGCTTCCCAGACATCCATATTTTTATCTACTATGAGTGGCACAGTAAATGCGTAAGCAACACTTATATATATGCCCGGAAGTATAAGCAATAAAAAGCCAACAATTGTCAAAATATAGATAAGCACTCCAGCTAATGCAAGTTTTCCTATAAGATGATAGTAATTAAATATCGATTTAAAATCAACCTCTTGAGCACGGCTATGGTGTATAGCCATCATAATAATACCTGCTAAAATTGGCATGAGTACTGGGTAAGATAATATACCTACAATTTGCTGATTTAACAAATTTGGCTCTACTGCTGTGCCTTGGGGAAACATAAGCCCTAAAATCATTTGCACGATGATAGCAATAGCTATATAAATAGCAAATCCTGCAACAAATTGTGCTTTGACACCCTCTATACCTCGCCATCCAGCCTTAATCATTTCTACGATATTAAAATCGTAGTCTCTTATTTTATCTTCTGCTTGATTATCCATCATACTTCCTTTATTGTTAAAGATAATTATAACCTAAAAATTCTATTTATTAAACATCTTTGGCTATACTCTCCAAAATTAAATCTAGGAAAAATAATGCCTGAACTGAAACGCTTTAAACTCATCAACAAAATCGAGGGAATTTCATTTCTCATACTACTTTTCATAGCAATGCCTATGAAATATATGCTTGACATACCAATGGCTACAAAAATCGTAGGTATGGCTCATGGTTTACTTGTCTTTGCATTTATCTATCAGATATTTGAAGCTAAAAAAGAAGCTGGTTTCACATGGAAAGAAATGGGTAAATACACTATCCTTTCACTCATCCCTTTTGGTTCATTTTATACAGACAAAGAACTTGCCAAAAAGCTACTTGATAAATAAATGACCACAGCATAACGTAAACCTTTTGCTACAGACACTATGAGTACAAAGTACTTAAAGTTGTAGCGTAGTACACCTGCTACAAATGTCAAAGGGTCGCCGATAATCGGCAGCCATGACAAAAGCAGCGTCCATCCTCCATACTTGTCAAATAAAACCTTTGCATTGTCCATTTTTTCTTTAGGTAAATGTCCTTTTCTTTCTAAGTATACTTCACCCTTCAGACCTAGCCAATAGTTAAACATAGACCCTAAAGTATTGCCTGTAGTTGCAGCTAACCATAGTAGGAAAAGATTGTGATTTTGAGAGATATCGTAAACAAGCAAGGCTTCACTCCCTAAAGGAAGTAGCGTTGCTGCTAAAAAAGAGACTAGGAAGAGCGTTATGTAGACCATTAGAGGTTTTTAAACACCAGTACACCGTTCTGGACAACTCCCAGCAGTCCTTGGCATGCCTGTGAGGGCAAGGATATATATTTACCAAGTACCTTAGACTGATGGAAGTGTCCTTCTATCACTAAGTCTACTTCTTTATAGTGTTTAAGTATCGCCTCCACCTTCTTTTCAAAACCATGAAAGGTATGGCATATATTTTTTTCTGAAAGTTTTTTCATTTGCCAATCTATAATGATTTTTTCAAAAGGAGCAAGAAGCGTCAGTGTGATTTTATTTCGTAGTACTTTAGAGTAAAGGTCATAAGTAAAACCACTAACATACTTATCTCCGTGCGAGATAGCTACTTTTTTACTTCCAAGTACAAATTGCACTGGCTGTTCAGACCTATTATACACATTCATATTGGTAAATATGTACTTTAAGCAAAAGTCATGATTTCCTTCAAAGTAGTGTATCTCTATTTTGTCTGAAAGTTTTTGAAGTAAAACTATAACATCTTTTGAAAAAGTTTGAATATACTCGTTATATCCAAAAAGCAAATCGAAATTATCGCCCATAAGAAAGAGTTGAGGGGTATATAGTTCCTCATTTTCTAAGCGTTGTAAGGTTCTTAAAAAGGCATCCCCATGATGGGGGTAATGAGAATCTGCGATAAATATTGCACCCTCTTTTATCTCACTCAGCATAGACTGTACCAATCCCAATATCCTTGCAAATCATATCTTCTAAGTACCCTTCTTTCTCATACTTTACGTATTGTATCATTTTATAAATAATATGTTTAATTGCTATCATTATTATATAATCCCATGTACACACTCTATACACAGTAAATCACTAAAATATTCATAATTAACTTTGGAGAAATAATATGCGTATTCTATTTTTAGTCCTAGTAACTATGCTAACCCTCAATGCACAAAATATAGAACAACTTATTCAGCAAGCAATAAAAGTACACCCTTCTCTGGCAAGCATCAAACATAAACTCTCAGCCATGGATGAAAAGATTGCACTCTCACAAAATTTTGCCAATCCTGATGTCTCATTTACTGTCAACGATATACAGCTTGATGACCCTTTTAGTAGAGACCTAGAACCCATGCAGTTTGAAGCTTTAAATTTTAAACAAAAGTTTCCATGGTTTGGTAAACTAGATGCAAAAGAAAACTATGTGCAAGCACAAAAAAACGTGATACTTAATTCCTATGATGCAGCCAAAGTAAAGTTAGCAGAAAATATACGTATGACTGTTTATACTATAAAAGAGATTGAAGTGCGCATAGCTATTGTAAACAAATACATTGCTGTGTCCAAACAAAATATAAAACTCTACACTTCTTATGCCTCTACAGAGAGTCAAAGCCATACAAACAGCATGAATGCTAGCCTACTTCTTACTAAAGTAAAGATAAAAAAAGCCAAGTATCAAGCTTTACTCAAAAGTCAAAAAGCAAAACTACGATACTTGGTACACTCTAAAGTAAATACACTCACGGCAACATTAAAGATGCGTAAACCTAAGAGTTTAAATTACTACTTAAATAAAATTGAAAACAATCCTCTCTACCATATGACCCTCTCGCAAAAAGAAGTAGCCCAAAGAAATAAAGAAATACAAGACCTAACAAGTACGCCAGACCCTTATGTGCAAGTAGGCTACTTTAACCGTAGTGCCTATAATAATTATGCATCCATCAGTATAGGTGCATCCATACCACTTTATGGAAGCGAAGCACTTCAAACTGAGGCTGCACGTAAGGATGTCTTAGCCGCTGCTAGTGCGTCTTTGGATTACAAATCTTCTTTAGGCAGTGAGATTGAGATGATGTATGCAAAACTAACCGAAGCCTACACTATCTATAATATCATCCATAATGAAACACTTCCTCAGATAGAGCATATGTTTGAACTTTCTCAAGCCAGTATCCAACAAGGTTCTAATCTTTTTGCTTATACTAACTTGCTTGAACAAAAACTAAATCTTGAAGAAGAGAGTATATCTATCAAAGCAGAATACTTCAGAACCGAAGCAAAACTCAAATCACTCATAGGAGAACTTTAATGTTTAAATACCTACTAATACTCCTTATGCCTTTCTTTCTCTATGCTGAATCTACTATGAAATGCGCGCCAGGTAAATGTGGAGGTGGGGTAGCTACAAAGAGTAAAGATGTACTAAGTAAAGAAAGTTCTTCTTCGAGTATGAAATGCGAAGCTGGTAAATGTGCCTCAAGCGATAGTAATACAAAGAATATACCAAAAAAAGAAGTGAATAGTCCTAGAACTCCCAGTATTAAACAACTTTTTAATGTTAGAACTATTGAAGTAAAATCATTGAATACAGCTAAAGTACAAGTAAATTATGGCTACATTGTCGCTAAAGATTCTGCCAAGGTAGATGTGACTACACGATTCTCAGGTTTCGTAGAAGAACTCTATGCGAATACACTTTACAAAAAAGTTGAGAAAGGAGATGCACTTGCAAAAGTGTACTCTCCAGAAGTATATAAAGCAAAACAAGACTATATTAATTCCATCAACTATAACAGAAAAACTTCTATGCCAGAAATGCTAAAAAGTGCAAAGATAAAGCTTGGACTCTTAGGTGTGAGTGAAAAAGAAATAAATGACATAGCAAATAGCCGCAATACAGACACTTTTACAACTATCTATGCCCCTATTTCAGGATGGGTTATTGAAAAAAATATCTATAAGGGTTCTTCTTTTAATTCTAACAAAAGACTTTTCAAGATTGTAAATTTAGATAAAGTTTGGGTAGAAGTTAAAGTGTTTCAAAATCAACTGGGTACGCTCGACAAACTCAAAGAATTTAAAGTAAAAGTAGAGGGCATCTCAGAGATATTTGATGCTAAACAAGCACTCCTGTACCCTATGATAGACCCAAAAGAAGCAACAGCAACACTTCGCTTAACAATTGATAATGCATTTGGACTTCTCAAGCCAGGTATGTATGCCAAAGCACATGCTAAAGCAGCAAGTAAAGAACGTATAGTTATACCAAGAACAGCTGCCATAAGAAAAAGTGGTACTTGGTATGCATTTTTAGCTACAGAATTTAAAG
>CAYXTZ010000071.1:0-8098 GCA_964468535.1 uncultured Sulfurovum sp. | reverse complement strand
GGTAGATAAGAGCATCGTAACCTTGCATAATTTAAAATAAATTTTTATTTTCATAGATGACTGAGATTAGCGTATCTTTTTTATAGTATGTGTTCCCAGTTTATAGATACTTGAAGCTTGTGTACTTTGCAAGAGTGGTTCTATGATGACATCCGCATGTTTTCTAGCAAAGTTTTCATCATAATCTTTCCCACTTAGGTTAGCAGAAGTGGTATAAGCCCATTTAAGACGGTCTAGGAGTAAGAGATGATGTCTATCATGGATTACACGATAAGAGTGACCATTTGGAAAAATAAAGGTAGTTTTTTTAGTGCGTCTTAGGTAATTTTTGTGGGCAGAGGGTACACGTGTAAATGTTTTGAGTATCTCTAGGCTATTGACTGCTTTGATATAGTGTTTGTGAGGCGGACGTTTTTTAATGGCTGATAGTTTATCTGAATTTTGTGATACAAAACCGATAGTAGTATCGGTTTTTGTTAGGAATACTTTGTCTTTTAACATTTTATTTCCTTATGTTTTATGCCAAGTAATCCTGCAATGCTTTAGGTTCAAGTTTTCCATCTGTAGCCTTAAGTTCTTTGATAGCCATAGCGGTGGCACGAGCTGCAGCTAGGGTAGTAAAGTAGGCTATGTGGTTTGATAGGACGGACTGCCTGATGGTTCTAGCATCTGTTTTGCTTCCAGCGTTGTCTGATGTATTGATGGCGATGGCTATTTCTTCATTTTTTATCATATCATCTATATTTGGACGACCTTCAGATATTTTGAGTACTTTTGTTGAAGGTACTCCTGCATTTTCAAGGGCTTTATGTGTTCCTGAAGTGGCGACTATCTCAAAACCAAGGTCTGTAAACATTTTTGCTACATCAGCTGCATGTGTTTTGTCTGATTCTGTGAGTGAAAGGAAAACTTTTCCTTCAAGTGGGATATTGTTTTTCGAGGCAAACTGTGACTTAGCAAAAGACATACCAAAGTTTTCAGAAATTCCCATGACTTCACCTGTAGACTTCATCTCTGGACCCAAAATAAGGTCAGAACCTGGAAGTTTATTGAAAGGGAATACCGCTTCTTTCACTGCAACAAGGTTTTTTAAGATGGGTTCCATAATCTTTTTATCAAAATTTACAACATTAAATGTATCGTAGAACTTCAATGCCTCTTTTAAGTCACCTTGTATCATCACCCTGGTAGCAACTTTAGCTAGTGGTACACCTGTAGCTTTAGATACAAATGGTACTGTACGTGAAGCTCTTGGGTTTACTTCTATGAGGTATATCTCACCTTTATGAATAGCATACTGGATATTCATAAGACCAACTACACCTAGACCAAGTGCAATGGATGCTGTCTGTTCTTTTACTTCTTCTTGTAGCTTGTCTGAGATGCTTACAGGAGGCAGTGAACATGCAGAGTCACCAGAATGGATACCCGCTTCTTCGATGTGCTGCATCACTGAGCCGATGTAAACGTCTGTCCCATCACAAATGGCATCAACGTCCAATTCTATGGCATTGTCTAAGAACTTGTCTATGAGTACAGGAGCATCATGAGATACAGAAACTGCTTCATCCATGTATTTTTTAAGTTCATCATCGCTGTAGACTGTTCTCATGCCACGTCCACCAAGAACAAAAGAAGGACGTACTAGTACAGGGTAACCTATACGGTTTGCTACGATGACGGCTTTTTCTTTTTCAAACACTGTGCCATTTTCGGGTTGCTTAAGACCTAAGTCATCTATAAAAGCAGAAAAGAGTTCTCTGTCTTCAGCAAGGTCAATAACTTTAGCAGAAGTACCTGAGATTTTTGCACCAATAGCTGTGAGATTTTTAGCCAGCTTAAGAGGTGTCTGTCCACCAAAGTGTACGATGACCCCATCAGGTTTTTCAAGCTCAATAACGGACCTTACATGTTCATAGTCTATAGGCTCAAAGTAAAGGATATCTGAAGTATCGTAGTCAGTTGAAACAGTCTCTGGGTTACAGTTGTACATAATGGACTTAATGCCCATGTCTTTGAGTGCAAAGGCAGCATGTACACAACAATAGTCAAACTCAATACCTTGCCCTATACGGTTAGGTCCACCACCGATAACGAGTACTTTTTTATCTGTAGATTTACTTACAATTTGAGTTGGAAGTTTTGTAATGTTGGTACTAGAGTAGAGGTATGGTGTAAGTGCTTTAAATTCAGCTGCACAAGTGTCAACTTCATTGTATTCTAATGCCACAGCTACTTTTTCTCTGGCATTATATATGTCATTTTCCGTGAGTGAGAGACCTTCTTTATTGTTTATAACTTCAGCAATCATAGCATCTGAAAAACCTTCAGATTTGACTTGTCTTAGCCTAGTAGCATCAGAGAGTAGAGCAATATCCATCTCTTTTTCACGCAGCGCTAATTCTTCAAGTTGATATAAAAACCATCTGTCTATTTTAGATAAATCAAAAACGTCATCAACACTCATACCTCGTCTAAGTCCTTCAAAGACATAAAGCATACGGCTTTCGTTGGGGCGACGTATTTCACGCACTAGTTCTTCACTATCACATTTGATAGTATTAAATCCTGTAAGACCAGTTTCAAGTGAGCAAAGTGCTTTTTGAAATGATTCTTTAAAAGTACGACCTATTGCCATAGCTTCACCTACGGACTTCATCGCTGTTGTAAGTGTAGAGTTTGCCATAGGGAACTTTTCAAAGGTAAATCTAGGAAGTTTTGTAACGATATAATCAATGACTGGCTCAAATGATGCAGGAGTGCCTGTGATGTCATTGTTCACTTCATCTAGGGTAAATCCAACAGCAAGTAAGGTTGCTACTTTAGCGATAGGATATCCAGTAGCTTTTGATGCCAGGGCAGAAGAACGGCTTACTCTTGGGTTCATCTCGATGATAATCATACGACCCGTATCAGGATTGATAGAAAACTGTACGTTAGACCCACCTGTATCGACACCAACTTCTCGTAAGATTTTAAAAGAAGCATTTCTCATATTTTGGTACTCTTTGTCAGTGAGCGTAAGGGCAGGGGCAATGGTGATGCTGTCACCTGTATGCACACCCATAGGGTCAAAGTTTTCTATGGAACAAACGATGATGCAGTTGTCTGCTTTGTCACGGATGACTTCCATCTCGTACTCTTTCCAGCCAAGAAGTGATTCTTCTATGAGGATTTCTGAGATAGGAGAGGCTTCAAGACCACCCCTAACGATGTCTTTGTACTCATCCATGTTATACGCAACACCAGAGCCACCACCAGCCATGGTAAAGGAGGCACGTATGATGAGTGGAAACCCTATGTTTTTAGCAGCATCAAGGGCTTCGTCCATGTTGTATGCATATTGAGAGATAGGTAAGTCCATACCGATTTTAAGCATCGCTTCTTTAAATTCTTGACGGTCTTCACCTTTTTTAATGGCAGCAGGGCTTGCACCTAAAAACTCAATACCATCAAGCATACCTGCTTCATGCATATCCATAGCAACGTTGAGAGCTGTTTGCCCACCCATGGTTGGGAGTATGGCATCAACGTTTTCTTTTTTGATGATTTTAGAGATGATTTCAGCTGTGATAGGTTCGATGTAAGTTCTATCAGCAAATTCGGGGTCTGTCATGATGGTTGCAGGGTTAGAGTTGATGAGTACAACTTTATAGCCTAGTTCTTTAAGTGTTTTAGCAGATTGTGTACCAGAATAGTCAAATTCACAAGCTTGTCCAATGACAATAGGTCCCGAACCGATAAGTAAAATAGTGTTGATGTCTGTACGTTTTGGCATAGAGAGATACCCTTGGTTTTTAGTTTGATATTATATAGCAAGAAGCTAGAAAAACCCCTTAAAAACTAGGGGAAATTTAGATATAAATTTTATAGTTAAAAGAGGTCTAATGTATTTATATTGCGTTTTTGTATTCTTTTTTTTACGCTAGGCTTAAGTTTTGGCTTAAGTTCTGGATTAAGTTCTGGTTTCAGTTCTGCTTCAGGAGGATGTTCTTCAATAGTTTCTGCCTCTATCACATCTTCTTGTGTTTGGTCAATACGTAAAGGAATACTTGATAATGTAGGTATTGTATGATTTAAATCCATAACCTTTACTATCACGGAGGTATTATTTTCTTGTACTGTGGTATTGATATCCGTTTTATTCATGTTCGATAGCATAGTATGGTGGCTGTTAAAGTCTTCAAGAAGTGTAGCTCTGGCATCATTGATGAGGAAAAATGTTTTGGGATGAAAAATGTCACTATAGGTTTTAATATATGCAATGGTATAGGAGCTTTGTATCTCAACTTTTGTGACAACACCTACGGGTATATCTGCAAAAAATATGTCATCAAGCCCTGTAGTAAACACTTTTTCTCCCACTTGAACATTGTGCCACTTGGGTATGAACTTAATAATCATTTCATTTTTTTCATGCCCTATGGCAATTCCTGGGGCTTTTGTTTCTCCTATAAAAACAGAAAAACGACACTTCTCATCTGAAGTGAGGTATCCATAGAGTTGATTATGTTTTACCCGTGCAATACCAGCAACGACATCACCTTGAATCATTCCATAGAGCATATCTTCCTTTAGGTATTGAGGTTTAGTAAGTATGATTTGAGAGAAACTATTGAGCTTTACATAGGAGATAGTCTCCACGATGGAAATGGAAGAGGCAGGTAAGCGACTTAAATCAGGTAAGATATCATAAATATTTTTTATTTGTTTTACATAGTGCATTTGTTCAAGTAGACGTTTACGTAAAATACGATTTTCCTTAGAGAGCTTTTCAATTGATTCTTTTTGAAAGATATAGGAGTGGCTTTTGTCTTTTATATTTTGGGTAAAGTGTTTATAGCTTTGTTTGATGGGATTTATAGCACCCAAGAGCGTATCGGTGATACGCTCATCATTTCTTGATAGTAGTACTGTTAGCATGAGTAACAGTATAGCAATGATGACGAGTCTAGTCTTCATATGCCATTTGTTGGAGTAAATCTATTTCATCAAGTGCAATCCCTGTTCCTTTTGCAACAGCTAAGAGCGGGTCTTCGGCGATATAGACAGGAAGTTTGACTATATCAGAAAGATATTTATCTAAGCCACGTATGAGTGCTCCGCCACCTGTTAGTACAATACCATTTTCTACTATGTCGCCCGCAAGTTCAGGGGGTGTTTGCTCCAATACATCTTTTAGTGCATCCGCTATTTCTTCTAATGAGTCTTTCATCGCTGATCTAATATGTTCTGAAGTAACCTCCATAGAAGCAAGACTTCCTTCTACTTGGTCTCTACCTCGTACTGTAGTAGTTAGCTCCTCATCAAGTGCTATAGCAGTACCAATCTTTATTTTAAGATCTTCAGCAACACGCTCACCTATGAGTAGGTTGAAGTTCTTTTTGATGTAGTCAATAATGGCCTGATCTATGTTGTCACCTGCTACACGGATTGATTTGGAGATGACAAGTCCTCCTAGTGAGGTTACACCAATTTCAGTAGTTCCTCCACCAATGTCTACAACAAGGTTACCATTGGGGTCTTTTACGGGGATACCTGCACCAATGGCAGCTGCCATCGGTTCTTCTATGAGATAGACATACCTAGCTCCTGCATTTTCAGCGGAGTCTTTTACTGCACGTCTTTCAACTTGTGTAAGACCATAAGGCACACAAATGATGATGCGAGGTGAGAAAAAACTCTTTCTTTTATGGGCTTTTTCTATAAAGTAGCGAATCATCATTTCAGTTACTTCAAAGTCAGCGATGACACCATCTTTCATGGGACGAATGGCTCTAATGTTGCCAGGTGTTTTACCTACCATGTCTTTGGCTTCTTGACCCACAGCCAAGATACGTTCTTGTCCATGCTTATCATACTGTATAGCAACTACTGATGGTTCATTTATACTGATACCTTGCCCTTTGACAAGTACAAGTGTATTGGCTGTACCTAAGTCAATGGCTAAATCATTGGAAAACATTCCTAGTATTTTTTTAAACATATTTTTTATCCTTTTTAATTAATCTTTTTTCTTTAAGCTATTTTTTTTTCTTTAATATAGAGTGGTTTTGCTAAGAGTTCAATAACATCTTTGGTAATTACTACTTCATAGCCTGATAATTCAGGTAATTCATACATAATATCAAGCAATATTTCTTCCATAATCGAACGCAAACCTCTTGCACCCGTTTTTCTGTCTAATGCTTTTTGGGCGATAAGTGTTAGTGCTTCTTCATCAAATGTAAGTTTTACATCATCTATTTCAAAAAGTTTTTGGTACTGCTTTAGTAGAGCGTTTTTTGGCTCAATTAAAATACGTACCATGTCTTCTTGACTTATTTCCCCTAGTGTAGCAAGTACATGTAAACGTCCAATAAGTTCAGGTATAAGTCCGTAAGATACTAAATCATCAGCTTCTACTAGATGAATGAGATTTTCTTCTTCTTTCTTAGAACGTTTTTCTTGACCAAAACCAAGTGTATTGGCACCTAATCTTCTTTTTAGGATATCATTAAGACCATCAAATGCTCCCCCACAGATAAAGAGTATATTTGAAGTATCAATTTGTATGAAATCCTGATTAGGATGTTTACGTCCACCTTTTGGTGGTATGTTTACTATGGAGCCTTCTATGAGTTTGAGCAAGGCTTGTTGCACACCTTCACCAGAAACATCACGTGTGATAGAACGGTTTTCTCCCATACGGGCTATTTTATCTACTTCATCAATGAAGACGATACCTTGTTCGGCACGTACAGGGTCACCATCAGCCGCCATGAGAAGTTTGGTAAGGATATTTTCTACATCCTCGCCCACATACCCAGCCTCAGTGAGGTTTGTTGCATCAGCAATGGCAATAGGAACATTAAGAAACCTAGCGATAGTCTGTGCTAAAAGTGTTTTACCTGAGCCTGTAGGTCCTATGAGCAATACATTTGATTTTGATATTTGTGTATCATCGTCTTCAATATTGTCTTTAAAGATACGTTTATAATGATTATAAACTGCGACAGAAAGCGTTTTCTTGGCCTGTTCTTGCCCTATGACATACTCAGATAACATAGCATTTATCTCTTTTGGAGTATATAGGGTATGCGTACTAGAGTCAACCAGTGACTCCTCATGCTCCTCTTCTCCAAATAGTATTTTGTAGGCTGAGACAACGCAGTTAGAACAGATATAGGCATTTTCACCTGCTATGAGTGGATTTTCTTCACTCTCTCTAGCTTCACAGAAGCTACATGCTTTGTTTGTACTCATTTTTTGTCCTCATTTAGTATTCTGTTAAACGGTATCCCTCGTTTAGAGGTTTTTATAAATCCACAAAGTTTTTTGACTTTGTCTGATTTTGTGCTATCAAAAATATTTTGTGCCATTTCTTGTAGAGGATTACCCTGCTCAAAAAGTTCTCTGTAGGCAATTTTTAGTAAGTTAATTTCATCTCTTTGTATATTTCTTCTTAATCCTGTGAGATTAAGACCCCGTAAGTTGGCACGATTTCCTTCAGCTAAACAGTAGGGCGGTATATCTTGCGTAAGTGCAGATGCTCCGCCTATCATGGCGTAATCACCAATGTGTACAAATTGATGCACGGGTGTATGTCCACCAATTATCACATGGTTACCAATCTCAACATGCCCTGCAAGTGCCACAGAGTTTGCCAAGATACAGTTGTCTCCTACGATAACATCATGTCCTAGGTGTACATAGCCCATCAAAAGGTTAGCATGACCTATTTTGGTAACAGAACCACCACCTTTTGTTCCAGGATTAAGGAGTGTAAATTCTCTAATGGTATTGTTATCACCAATGATAAGCTGTACATCTTCACCATTGTATTTTAAATCTTGTGGAACAGTACCAATAGCTGAGTGAGAAAAAATACGGTTATTCTTTCCAATAGTTGTATTTCCTTCAATGACAGCATGGGAAGCTATGCTAGTGTTGTCACCTATGCGTACTTTTTTACCAATGTATGCAAATGGACCAACTGAGACATTTGTACCTAATAAAGCACCATCTTCTATAATAGCGGAGGGGTGTATTAAAGACATCAAAAACCTATTTGTCCACTATCATAGCTTTTAATTCAGCTTGTGCAACAACTTTATCA
>CAYXTZ010000070.1:0-8103 GCA_964468535.1 uncultured Sulfurovum sp. | reverse complement strand
CAGTGGCTTCTGTATTTGATGATATGTTGAGCCGTTCTGTGCCTTTTTATGACGAAGTAAGAAAGCTTATTGTATCACTTATACTTGCAGAAGAAAAAGAAGGGATGAAAGTGCTTGACCTTGGTTCTTCTACTGCTAAGTTTTTGCTTGACTTGCATACTAAGAAGAACGTAGCCATGAAGCTCAAGGGACTAGACAACTCTCAAGCCATGCTAGACAGAGCAACACAAAAGTGTCAGGCTTTTGGTGCAGACATAGAGCTAGTATTGGCAGATATGCTTGAGTACAAATATAAAGATGAAGATGTCATCGTAGCAAACTATACCTTGCAGTTTATACGTCCCATACAGCGTTTGGAGCTTGTTAAGAATATTTATAAAGGTTTAAATGATGAAGGAATATTTATTTTTTCAGAGAAAATAGTTTTTGAAGATAAAAGTTTAGACAAGCAAATGATAGATGTGTATTATGATTATAAAAAAGAGCAGGGTTATAGCGAATATGAAATAGCTCAAAAAAGAGAAGCTCTTGAAAACGTGCTTGTACCGTTTACTATAAAAGAAAATATACAGATGTGTAAAGATGCAGGATTTACAAAAATAGAAACTGTTTTTCAGTGGGCAAATTTTGTGACCTTTGTTGTAAAAAAATGATAACCACCTTCAAAGCCCTAAAACACGGGTTTCATTATTTAATATGAGTTATTCACAGCTTATTCACCATGTGAAAAGGCATATTTCTTCTTAAAAATAACATAAATGTTATCAAATATTTTTAATTTTTTCGAGAAGTACGACTAGAGCTTACTTTTTCACCATTTTTAAGCTATAATCATGGCATTAATTTTTTGGGCATAAATAGTGCCTAGTATAAGGATAGAAAATGAGTTGGACACCAAGTAGCTGGAGAACGTTTCCCATAAAGCAGCAACCAACATACCAAGATAAAGAACTTCTTGAAAAAGTAGAAGCTGAGTTGAGTACATATCCTCCGCTTATTTTTGCAGGAGAAGCACGAAAACTAAAAGAGAAGTTAGCAGCGGCAGGACGTGGTGAGGCATTTTTACTTCAAGGTGGAGACTGTGCAGAGAGCTTTTCTGACTTCAGTGCAAAGAACATCAAGAACCTTTTTAAGCTTATGCTCCAGATGAACATGGTGCTTATGTATTCTACAGGCAAGCCTGTGATTAAAGTAGGGCGTATAGCAGGGCAGTTTGCAAAACCTAGAAGTTCTGATTTTGAAGAGATAGATGGGGTGAAGTTACCCTCATATCGTGGAGATATTATTAATGGGATAGAGTTTGAAGAGACTGCACGTATGCCTAACCCTAAAAATATGCTAAGAGCATACAATCAATCGGCTTCAACACTCAATCTACTTCGAGCATTTTCACGTGGAGGATTGGCAGACTTAAACAAAGTACATCAGTGGAACTTGGATTTCATTAAAGATAACCCATTGGGAAAAAAATACGATGAATTGAGTGATAAAATCGACCATTCGATGAAGTTTATGGCTGCTTGTGGACTAACATCAGAGTTGATGCCACAACTCCACCAAACAACACTTTATACTTCACATGAAGCACTTTTATTGAATTATGAAGAAGCACTTACTAGAAAAGATACAGAGACAGATGAGTATTATGATTGTTCTGCACATATGCTTTGGATAGGTGACAGAACAAGAGATTTATCTGAGGCACATATAGAGTACTTTAAAGGGATAAAAAACCCTGTAGGCTGTAAAGTAGGACCAACTATGGGTGAAGATGAACTCATTGAACTCATTGAAGCACTCAACCCTGAAAATGAAGAAGGTAGACTTACGCTCATTGTACGTATGGGTGCAGGCAAAATAAAAGAATTTTTCCCCCCTCTACTTAAAAAAGTAAGAGATGCTGGAAAAAATGTAGTTTGGACTATAGACCCTATGCATGGAAATATAGAAAAGTCTTCTACAGGGTTTAAAACACGAAATTTTGACAATATACTTTCTGAAGTAGAACAGTTTTTTACTATACATAAAGAAATGGGTACAGTGGCTGCTGGTATCCACTTAGAGATGACTGGAAATGATGTCACAGAGTGTACAGGAAGTACTTCCTGCGCCATAACAGACGAAGGGCTTGCTAGCCGTTACCATACACAGTGTGACCCAAGACTCAATGCAAGCCAAGCTTTAGAGCTTTCATTTACATTATCAGACACAATCACGCAAGACTAATTTCTACTTAACTATGAAGATGTTTTCTCCATCTTTATAGTGATATTCTAGTTCTTTTTTGTGAATATCCAAGATACTTTTTACAATATATAAGCCAAGACCTAGCCCTTGTTTTGAGGTATGGAAAGGCTGATAATAGTTTTCCATGGGTTCATTGAGTGCGTTGCCTTTGTTGACAATGGCAAGCCTTTGATTATTAATTTGGACAATTATTTTTTCAGAACTTTTGTATTTTATAGCATTATCAAGAAGATTTTTAATGACTAAGGTAAAGAGTTCAAAATCTACCTCAACAGAATAATCATTGATTATATGTAGGTCTATAAAGTTTTTAGGGTTTTCCATCATCAGTAAATCCATACTTGCTTCGACTAAGTCACTCACTTTATATTGTTTTGCATCAAGTTCAAAGTTTTTTGAGGTAATTTTTTCTATTTTAGCAAATTCATCTATAAGAAGATTTAGCCGTTCAAATATACTATGCAAACGAGCTTTGTTCTTTTCATCAGGTAACATTTCTGCTACAAGTCTTCCTTTGCCTATGGGAGTTTTAAGTTCATGCATGATGGCACGTAAAAAAAGTTGGCGTGATTGTAACAGTTCACGTATCATAGAGACCGCATGGTTAAATTCATTGGCAACCTCAGCTATTTCATCCTTTTTATCACTGGCACAATGTATGTCCAAGTTTCCTTCTGAAAAGGTTTTAATCTGCTTTTTAAGTGTAGAAAGAGGCTTTAAACTACGTATGACCCAAAAATAAAGCATAAGTATGAGCAGAAATACAATACTAAATACAATCATACGCTTATAGGGAATTTGAGGTTTATTTTTATTTTGTAAAAAAAGTTGAAATCGGTCGTTGTCTATGAGGATAATACGTTGGAGCTTGAAGGTTTCTACAGCATACTTCGTATCTTTATTTTTTGCTTTAAAGTGATGCTCTATTTGTACTTTATGTGCTTTATCTTTAATAAGAGAGAAATTTTGAGAGTCCAAATATGCTTCATCTATTTCTCCATAAATTAGGAAATAATTATATATATAGTGAGTCACTAGGCGTTCATGTATAGCGTTGTTTTCTTCATTTTTTAGATGGTCGTACTTGAGTGCACCTATAAATAAAAAGGCTAAAAGTAAAAGAGCAAGTGTAAATATAAGTCTAATTTTACTCTTTAATGAGGTAAACCCGTTAAACAAGTTTATATCCCACACCACGAACTGCTTGGATACGTTTATTGTCTCCCAGTTTAGTTCTTATCTTCGAGATAATGACATCTAAACTTTTCCCTTGAGAGTCAATACTCATGTTGCCAGAAGTGTTAATGATTTGTTCTCGTGACTGTGTAATACCTTGGTGTTTTACGAGCAATGAAAGTACTTCAAATTCTGCTGGCGTAAGTTGTAATGCTTCGCTTTTAAAATAGATAGTATCTCCCTTAATCGAAAAATCACTTTTAGGAGCATTAAGTTCACTAGTTTTAGATTTAGAGTAACGCCTAAGAAGTGACATAATGCGTGCATACATTTCTTTGGGGTCATATGGTTTAGGTAAGTAGTCATCAGCACCTATGTCAAAGGCTTTGACTTTATCGTTTATATCTGAACGTGCAGAAGAGATGATAACGGGGATATCATACTTTTGCATAACCTCTTCACAGACTTCTAAGCCATCCATGCCAGGCAAGGTAAGGTCAAGTATGAGCAAATCATATTTTTTTACTCCAGCACTAAGACCCAAATAGGGGTCTTCAAAATTGGTCACTTTTATCTCATATTGTGCGAGATACTCTGAAAGTAGTTCTGCAAACTCTGGATCATCTTCTATCATTAAAATATTTATCATAGGGCTCTCTTTTTTATAGATAGTCTATCAAGTATTGGTTAATTGAAGTCAAATACTTTTTCCATCATAGGTTTAATTTCATTAAAGGTATAGGCATGGTTTGTAAAGTACTCAAAAGCAATAATACCTTGGTAGAGTAACATATCTGAACCATCTTTTGTGGGTTTATTGTGACTTCTAGCGAGTTTTAAAAAGGGTGTTTCTTTTCCATAGATGACATCTACACAAGCTTGTGCTTCTGGTATGACAGCATCAAGTATCTCTTTTGGAGCAGGTAGATTATCATCTTCAAGTCCTGCTGAGGTCATGTTGATAACAAGGTCATAGGTTTTAGGCAAAGAACCTTTTAGTGGAAAAGTATCAAAGGTATAGGTTTCAAATCCGTCAGATTTATATTTTTCCAAGCGACTATCGCTTCTGTTTAGCAAGGTCACTTCATAACCTTCATCACGTAAGATGCTTGAGGTTGCTTGTGCTGTGCCTCCTGCACCTAAAAAAAGTACCGTTTTAACATCTCTAAATTCTGAAATAGCCTTTAAAAATCCAGGTGCATCAGTATTGTACCCATAAAGCAACCCTTCACGTTCTACTATGGTATTGACAACACCAATCTTTTGAGCAAAAGGGTCAAGTGTATCACAGGCATTAAAAGCAGCTTCTTTATGAGGAACGGTGACATTGACACCTTTGAGCTTTAGGGTTAAAAAAGTTTTTTTGAGAGTATCTCCATCTTCTAGTAAGTGACGTGTATAGCAGGCATCATATCCTAAACCCTGAAAGGCTAAGTTGTGCATGAGTGGAGATTTAGAATGGGATACAGGGTTTCCGAAGATAGCAAAGAGTTGCTTATTCATACTTACAATCTTTCCATCTCTTTAAGTGTTGCAAGCAAGGCGCCAAGTTTGTTTTTAACTTCAAGGTATTCCAGTTCTGGTACAGAGTCTGCGACGATTCCAGCACCAGCTTGGAGTGTGATAGAGTCAGGTTTTATAAGGGATGTACGTATGGCTATGGCAGAATCCATATTGCCATCAAAGGAGAAGTAGCCTACCGAGCCAGAGTAAAAACCACGTTTAAGACCTTCATATTGGGCTATAAGTTTCATGGCTTCTATTTTAGGAGCTCCTGTCATGGTGCCTGCGGTAAATGTTGCCGCAAAGAGGTCAAACATGTCTTTATCCTCTTCAAGCATCGCACCTACATCAGTGACCATATGCATGACATGAGAGTATTTTTCTACACGCATCATGTCCGTTACTTTTACCGTACCTGTTTGGGCAACACGCCCTACATCATTACGTCCAAGGTCTATAAGCATGAGATGCTCTGCACATTCTTTTGGGTCGGCAAGCATTTCAAGTTCTAGCTCTTTGTCTCTGGCTGCATTTTTACCACGTTTGCGAGTGCCTGCTATGGGGCGAAGGAGTATTTCTCCTTCAGTAAGACGTACCATCACTTCTGGGCTAGACCCACAGATAGAAAAATCTTCGTAGTCAAGTAAGAAGAGGTAAGGAGAAGGGTTTTTAGATCGTAATACTCTATAAAAAGAGAGAGGGTCTATTTTACCCTTTTGCGTATATCTGTTGGCTAAAAGTATTTGAAATACGTCACCAGAACGTATATTCTCTTTGGACTCATCTACCAGAGCCTTAAATCGCTCCTCCTCAATACTAAATGTCCCTTCTCCATCTAGTAGTACAGCTTGAAGTGGCATTGGTGCGCATGTGCTATGTAAAAGGTTTTCGATAGATTCTATGCCTGAGCTAAGTGTTGCATCATTAAGTATAAGTGTAAGTTTTGCTGATTTGTGTGAGTAGGCTATGATGATTTTAGGACGTACCAAGTCTAAGTCGGGTGTATCCAGTGGGTCATCTAGTCCATCCATGCTCTCTTCAAGTGTAGGCTCAAATACCTTCACCATATCATAAGCGATAAAACCTATAAATCCATCTACAAAAGAAAAGCCAAGCTCAGAAGCTTTTTCTTTATATGAGGCTATATCAATATTTTTGTAATAGGTTTTTAAAAAGGAAAAAGGGTCTTCTTGAAGGGCTTGTGTATTACCAAGCTTATCTGTATAGCTTGTTGTGTTGTCTTTATATCGAAGACGCTCTTGTGCGCCAATGGAGATAAAAGAAAAATTACCATCAGAGGTATTTACGACTGATTCAAAGAGCATAGTGATTTCGTTTGGAAAAATATCTTTTATTTTCCCATACAGTGCTACTGGAGTAAGTTGGTCAAAAAGGATTGTTTTATGCATTATCGGTTATTTCTCAACAACAAAGGCACTTTTTAATATACGATCTCGGACAATATCACGTGCTTTATCTACTTCCACTCTCGTTTTATATGGACCTATAAGTAGTTTTTTATACCCTGTTCTGTCAGGTTTTGAAACATGGTAGTTGAAGCCACTACTTTTAATGACTGAAAGTAGGCGAGCACTAGGACTAACGCTTTTAAATGAGCTTACCTGAATGTAGTATTTTCCTGTACTACTTGTCTTTGGAAATTTTGTTGTTGTACTAGTTTGTTTGACGGGTGCTACAGCAGGTTTTTTTGTTTCTTTTTTCACTGTTTCTTTATTTGCTGTCTCTTTTGGTTTTTGTGTATCCCTGAGCATGGGTTTAGCGATTTGTTTTTCTATTTCTATTTCTTTTTCTTTGTCTATTGGTTTTACTATTTCTTTTTCTGTCTTGAGTATATTTTCATTGACAATTGGAGTAATCGTTTCTTCTTTTATAATCGCAGTTGGTTTTGCTATTTCTTCCTCAACCTTTTGAGGAGCAGATATCTCTTCTTCGATAATATGTGCAAGTGGTGGTTCATCTTTTGGCTTAGCTATTTCAAGAGACTTCTTTTCAGTAGGTTTTTGGAGTTTAAGTTCAGGTGCTATCATTTCACTCATATTTTCTTCAAAACTCAGTTCGTTCGTCTCTGGTGCTTTTAGCAATGTTTTGGTGAGTATAATAGCAACTATCAAGACTATAATTAGCAAGGCAACAATCGTCAGGAAGTTTTTTGTTTTATTGTTTTTTGGTGCTATGGTATCGATAATGAGGTCATCAAGATTGTGATCATTCATAAGGGGTAAGACTCCAAGAAGTAATTTTATATGGATTATATCATAGTTATATGATTATAGGGAAGTGTAACGATGTTGTAGGCTTCGGGAAGATTAAGTGAGGGGAGTGTTTTCCAGTTCTTGGTTATTTTTTCTTTGAGTGTATTTGAATAGATTTTGAGTTGTGCATCTGCTTCTGCTAAATTTAGCGTATCAACGGGTATAAAAATCTGTAAACGCTCTACATCTTTCCCTTGATAAATATAGTAGTCACAGACATCAAGATTCTTAAATAAGTGCTTCACAAGATGGTAAAAACGTTCATGTTCCTCGCCCTTATACTCTATGACTAAGTAGTTAGTATGGTTGTTTTCAAGTAAAGGTATGGCTATGGTGTATTGTTTGTCTTGGTGTTGTTTTAAAAGTAAGGGAGTGAGGGAGTCGTTTATACGTTCAAATTTGGCATAAAAAGTACGATTGTTGAAAACTATTTTTTCAACAATCTTTGAACGCTTAATGTAGTAGTGGCTATCAAAAAGGTCTAAGTCAAAAACTTTTATTTTGAAGTCCTATTAATAGATTGATTTTTCATAAATTACAAACCCCTGAGCAAGTGTTTTCATCTCATCTTTTATCTTTGCTTGAAGGGCAGTGTCATTGATGTTATCAAGTATATCCGCTATCTTGTTTGCGATAATTTCAAACTCTTTTTCTTTCATGCCACGGCTGGTTAACGCAGGAGAACCTATGCGTACACCAGAAGTTACAAATGGGCTTCTTGTCTCTCCTGGTACGGTGTTCATATTTACAGTTATGCCTGCATTTCCTAGAGCAGCATCTGCGTCTTTACCTGAGAAGTCTTTGTTTAGAAAACTTACAAGAACAAGGTGGTTGTCTGTCCCACCAGAGACTACATCATAGCCACGTCCCACAAGTACCTCTGCAAGTTTGGAGGCATTGGCTT
>CAYXTZ010000069.1:0-8203 GCA_964468535.1 uncultured Sulfurovum sp. | reverse complement strand
TGAAAATTTCAAGAGTTATCCTTTTATTAATAATTATTTACTAAAATTATAAAGGTTTATTCTTAAAATATCTTTGTAGCAGTGAGAAATAGATACTGTTTTCCCGTCACTGTTACTCTAAATTTCTTTTGCTGTAGGTACTTTTTACAAAATATAATGTCATTTAACACTAAAGACATTTCACTCATGGCATAGTTTGGAGCTTTAGCGCCATAAATCATCTCCCCTCCTAGCCATCTTGAATTTGGAAAACCCAAGATAATTGCTGCATCTTTTGTAAGATACTCTTGTACAAGTTTCATAAAAAATACTTTGAAGTTTATGCTTGGACTCTGAAGTGTGCCTATACTTATGAGCAGGTCAAAACGTCCTAGTTCTAATGTATCAATGTTGTTAATGTCTTCGCTGTAAAATGTCACGTTATTTTCAGGGTATTTATGCTTAGAGAATGCTATGGCTGTCTTAGAATGGTCTATTCCTACAAATTGTTTTTTCTCATATTCGTTAATATCTAGTAAGTTTTTCATCACCCCGAATTCATCACCTCTATTGATTCCTAGATTTAAGATACATTTTCTTTTTTGGATGTTTACATTGTCTAGGGCTTGCAGATAGTAGTAGATAAAAGCTGGTTCTTCCATCTTGTGTATGTGGGAAAAATGTGAATGAATGCCGTACTTTTCTGTATCTTTCATGTCTGCATGAAAAGTATTGCTTTGAAGTTTAGTAAAAGTGAGTGCTACGAGCTGTGAACCTACTATTTTAGGTGTAAGCATTTTACACATGAGTAATTCAGCTAAATCTGTCCAAGCTTTATAACTCCTATAGATATATGTCTCTCCTGCTATGTTCACAGTGCTACCTGCATATAGTTCTAGGGTATCGGGATTTAGTATAGTAAAGGAGATGGTATTATTGCTATGGAGTTTGTTTTTGAGAAGAGGAAGTATTTCTTGCATGCTTTGTATGCTAAATGTTATCATAATTGTGTACGACTCAATATTTTAATGCCTAATTCTAGCATAATATCAAGAACCTTCCTAAAATGTTGGGGATTGGGGAGGGGGGGATAAAGAATGTAAAACATCTTAATTAGGAAGGTTAATGTATACTATCACTATTGCGTGCAACCTGTGTGCAGTAAATAACCCATAGGAATCTTTTTGTGACAGTATACAATCTCATCGTCATAGGCTCAGGTGCTGCTGGTATGATGGCTGCTATTACCGCTGCACGAGAAGGTAAAAATGTACTACTTTTAGAAAAACTTTCCAAGATAGGTGCAAAACTTAGAGCCACAGGGGGAGGACGCTGTAATCTCACCAATACACTTTCAAACGAAGATTTCATGGCACGCTTTGGACGTGATGGTCGTTTTATGTCCCCTGCCCTTGAAGCCCTTGACCATAAAGACTTGATGCAATTTTTTTCCAAGATAGGTGTAGAGAGTCATGCACCTGATGGATACAGGGTATTTCCTATTACTCATTCTTCTTCTACTATTATCGACGCTATGAAAGTTGAGATGAGAACGCTAGGAGTAAGCGTGCTTTGTGGACAAAAAGTAGAAACTTTAGAGCATAATGGAGTGAAAGTTACAGGGGTCAACACAAGTACAGACACTTTTTACGCAGATGCAGTAGTCATCGCAACTGGCGGTATGGGATACCCCGTGCTAGGAGCAGAAGGAGACGGATATCCTATGGCAGAGTCTGTAGGACACAAAGTCACAGATCTTTATCCTGCTATGATGCCCTTGAAAGTACAAGAAAAATGGGTAGAAAACTGTAGGGCTGACACCATAGCAAAGGTAGCTATACACGTTGATATGAAAAAATATAAAAAGCTCCAAGCAAAAGGAGATTTGATATTTACCAAAGGGGGCATACGAGGGCCCGTGGTGCTAGACTTTTCTCGTGAGATTACCCCACTTTTAGCTAAATTTGATGAAGTTCCCGTACTTGCCAATCTCACTAAAGGTATGAATGAAGAACAAATACGCCTACACTTTAAAATACAAGTCGAAAACAATGCACATCAAAATACCTTAGATTTACTACTCACTCTGCTGCCAGAGTCTGTGAGCCTAGAGCTTTGTAAGTTGGCAGATGTAAACCCAACTCTTAGTCTAGCCAAACAAAAAGGGGCAAACCGCGATGCTCTCCACAGACTACTAGTCTGGACACCCCTCACCATAAACGGACACGACGGCTTCAAAATGGCGATGATAACCCGTGGTGGCATACACCTAAAAGAGATAAATCCTTACACCATGCAGAGTAAAAAGCTTAATGGTTTGTATTTTTGTGGAGAAGTGATGAATATAGACGGTCCTTGTGGTGGCTACAACTTACAGTGGAGTTTTGCTTCAGGACATTTGGCTGGGAAGTTGATATGAAAAAATTAACGTAGCATTTTTATTTAAAATATGTATAATCGCATTTATTATACTATAGGGCAAATACTTTGAAATTACGAAACAAAAAACTTCTCATCTTTGATTTAGATGGTACACTCATAAACTCTGCACTAGATTTGGCACTGGCAGTGAACTACATGCTTAAGTATTTAGGTAAAGAAAGATACGAAGAAAACATCATTCATGGCTGGGTAGGCAATGGGGCTTTGACCCTTGTAAAACGAGCATTATCTGGCAAGAGAACTGTAGATGATGGCTTAAACGAAATAGATGTAGAAAAAGCACTAAAAATCTTTTTAGATTACTATGAAGCAAACTTATGTAATGCTACTGTACCCTACTCAAATGTCATACAAACACTGTATGCACTTAAAGAAAAAGGGTACACTTTAAGCATAGTGACAAACAAACCTTTTATATTTGTAGCTCCTATATTGGAAAGTTTAAAAATGGATGGACTTTTTGCACTTATACTTGGAGGAGATAGCTTAAGAGAAAAAAAACCTCACCCTATGCCACTACTACATGTCTGTGAAACTTTAGGGGTAAGCATTGAAAGCTCTGTAATGATTGGTGATTCAAAAAATGACATACAAGCCGCCAATGCTTGTGGCATGGACTCTGTTGGTGTGACCTATGGTTACAACTATGGTGAAGACATAGCTGTGCATAAACCTAGTACTATTATAGATGATTTTTCAGAGTTAAGAAAAACCCTATGAAGAAACAAGCAAAAATAGCCATCATTGGTGGAGGTGTTGCAGGTAGTTCTACTGCACTCTATTTTGGGGGACTTGGACTAGATATTACGCTCTTTGAAAAAGAACCCAGCTTAATTACTGGACCACCTTTTTGTCATCTGCATGCAGGCGGAAATCTCTACCGTGAAATTTCAGATGTACAGTGCCTAACACTTCTTAAACAATCTATAGACTTTTTACGTTTTTACCCTTATATTGTAGACTACCGTCCTACCGTCATTATTTTGCCTACTACCGATGAAAGTACAGCCGAATCATTGCTTCCACGTTTAGCATTACTTAGAAAAGAGTATGAAAGACTCATTGAAATCGATGTAAACAACGAAGTATTAGGGAAAAGTGAAAAATACTACAGGCTCTTTGAAAAAGAAGAGATACAAGTACTTAAAGAAAGAACTATCGTTAAAAACCCTAACGCTTCTGAAGAATGGATGATACCTGTAGCACAAAATATAGACCTAGATAAAGTACAATTTCCACTCATCATGGTACAAGAGTATGGACTTAATCTTTTTAGACTTGCAGCTGGTACAGCATTGCGTTTAGAAAATATGCAAAATGTACAACTTCATATGCAAAGTATCGTACATAATGTACAAAAAGATTGTAGTGCAGATGGCTGGATACTCTCTTATGTTAAAGAAGATAAAAGCCATCAAGAACACTTTGATTATCTCATAAATGCCGCAGGGTTTCGTGCAGGTAAGATAGATGACTTTATAGGTGCTCCTTGTGAGGCGATGGTGGAGTTTAAGGCAGCCTACGTGAGCCAATGCGATAACTATAGTAACATTAAATTTCCAGAAATCATCTTTCATGGAGAGCGTGGTACACCTCAAGGTATGGGACAATTTACACCCTATCCCAACGGCTATTTTCAGTTGCACGGAATGACAAATGAAATAACCCTCTACAAAGATGGACTTGTAGCTAACTCTACTGTGAGTTGCCAACCAAAGCTAGGTCAAGACTTCATAGAAAAAATAGAAAATGACTGGCATGAAAAAGAAACACAAATACGTACAAACTCTGCCATAAAGCATTTGTCGCAATTTATACCTAGTTTTTCTACAGCACAAGTAGGCTCTAGACCTCTTTTTGGGGCACAGCAAATCCCTGGAGATGACCCCACTTTACGTGTGGCAGAAGTTTCCTTTCCTAGAGAACGTTATGCTCGTTGTGAGATAGTTAAGGTCTCTTCTGTACTTGATATGTGTGATGCTATAGCAAAAGAGTTTGTAGCATTAAATATAGTAGATAAAAGTGCATTAAAAGAAAAAATATTTAATAATACTCTACACTTGGATGATGATATACTCACACAAAAAGCTGAGTCTATCGCTAAAGAACGCAACTACCCACCTGCTTTGGCAAACCAAACCATGACAAGAAGTTAGATATGTTTAAAAATGATGACTCTTGCAGCTAAATCTCTCACTGTTTTTCACTACTTTCGCAAACACAGTCAAGAGCGTATTTGTCTCTTCTGCCACAGCTTTTACATCCTCTAAATCATCAGAAGAAAAAGAAATCAACATTTCATATTCTTCCCCAGAAAGCCCTACTTCTTCGTTAATAGTTTTTAATATCTCAAAACCATATTTATTAATATCCAATAACTTATTTGTATCACAAAAGAGTCCATCTGAGATATCCATTCCAGCGTTTAAATAGGGTCTAGCTCTTGCTATAAATTCTGTACGTAATGTGGGTACATAAAAGCGTGAATCTTCTGCTATTTTTTCGCCTCTAAAAAGTGCATCTAAAGCTTTTTTACTTGTCCCTAAAACACCTGTGTATGCCAAGTAATCCCCTAGTCTTAAATCCGTACGCAACAAGGGGTTGTCACTTTTGGAGATAATAGTAATGCTAAGATGCAATTTGTCTCCTCCTATGGTGTCTCCCCCTATGATTTCGCAGCCGTATTCTGACGCTGTATTTTCTAGACTTTTAGTCAGTTCATCTATATCTTTGTGTGTCATGTTTGGAGCTATGCAGACTGTTGCAAGAGCATACTGTGGCTGTGCATTCATAGCGATGGCATCTGACAGGTTTACAAGCATGGCTTTTCGTCCTATTTGAGCCATAGTCATCCATTCACGTTTAAAATGTACGTCTTCAAAGAAGGCATCCATACTATAGAGTGTATTTCCTACTACAGCTGCATCATCACCGATGTATTTTGAATGCAGAGAGTTTATGAGGTATTGTTCTTTGTCAAGTGTATTCATGGTATGAATTGTAACATACTTAGAGGGTTTAAACTTTAGTTTTTAGACTATATGTCTTTTCATAGTTTCATAAGATATACTTAATTTATTAAATTCTCAAATGGAGATTACTTACCTATGTCATATGCACTCACTATAAAAGCATTCTTTTTCAATGCAAAAACGGACTACCTGCCTTACTACAAACACTTTACTCTCACAGTAGAGAAAGACGCAACAGCTAAAGATGTATTGGGATTGATAGAAGAGAAGAACTTTGCTTTTTCGTATCCTAAACAAAAACTCATCATGAAGATAAATGGACTTGTGGTTGAAGGAAAAGAAGCCGTAGCAAACATCGTAGAAAAACTAGGTAATGAACTCACCATAGAGCCAGTCAAGAGTTACCGCTCTAACGATGGACTCAAAATAAATGATGCGGACTTCATGAAAAGCTACGCCATCTTAGAACCCTATGCTACTGCATCTGACCTCAAATACTATAAGACTCTGTATGCCCTACACTACGCCTCTGAGACTGAAAACTTTGACCATGCATACATTGGTGATGCCATCTTAGTTCTTGCACATAAAATGATATCTGAAGGCAATGAACATAAAGAGGCTATCTTAGAAGCTATTTCCTCTGCATACTCTGGTCTATTTGACTGTGAATATGAAAATAATTTATTTAATGCTCAGAGCCATACAGCTGCTATCACTGCACTCAAAGACATGCTGCAAAATGAAGAAAATGAACATCCTTCTTTGTTAGATATAATTAAAGATAAATTTTGCAAAGATAAAAAAGAAAAAGTGCCTACAAAAAAAGAAAGAACGGTCAAAAATATAGAAAACCTTGAAGAAAAGACCATAGCCTACTATGCAGGTAGACAAGGGGAAAATGAAACTCTTGTCTCTAAAGCTATTGCACAAATGGGTGCCAAAGAGATACAAACTTCAAGAAGAAATAAACTTTCAGGTCTTAGCATTTTAAACGATAGCAAGAAGTTAGCTCTAACAAAAGCAGGTACAACACTTTTAGATGCGTATGATGCAGGGGCAGAAGTACTTGTAGTAGAAGATGAAGCATACTATGAGATGTTTGAAAAACATTTTAAAGAGATAGAAGGTATTATGGGTAGAAAAATGAGAGGCTTAGAGCTTATTTTAGCAAAAGACTTTCTCCTAGAAGCAAGTACTACTAAGGCAGCATAATACGCTGTTTCCTCATCAAAAAGGATGACGAAAACATCGTAACACTTTAGCTCCATTCAATACAAATACCTTGCAATTTCCCCTTATATTAAAGAAAAAACGCTATTATAAAAACATATACTATTAAAGGATATTATTCTATGAGTAAAACCTCAGATATTAAAATCTACGAATATGACGCAGTTATAGTTGGTTCTGGGCTAGCAGGTTTGGCAGCAGCTAAAGAGCTTACAGAAGCAGGGAAAAAGACAGCAGTTATCACAAAACTTCACCCTCTACGTTCGCATTCAGGGGCAGCACAAGGTGGTATAAATGCTGCACTGCACGAAGAAGACTCAACTGAACTTCACGAATTTGATACCGTTAAGGGTTCTGACTACTTAGCTGACCAAGACTGTGTTGAGCTCATGTGTACAAAAGCGCCAGAGACTATACGTTGGGCGGAACGCATGGGCGCAGTATTTTCACGTGACGAAAAAGGAAACATAGCCATACGTCCTTTTGGTGGACAGTCTAAACCTCGTGCTTGTTATGCAAAAGACAGAACAGGTCTTACCCTACTTCAAACCATCTACGAACAAGCAGATAGAGCAGGTATCGAAGTATTTGATGAATGGTATGCTTCAGATATCATCTATGAAGATGGTAAAGTCTCTGGTGTTGTAGCCTACAACATTAAAGACTCTGAAGTAGCTATATTTAACGCTAAAGTAACCATGTTTGCTACAGGCGGAAACGGAAGACTCTTTAGATTTAACTCCAATGCACATGCAAACACAGGTGATGCTCTCTCTATAGTTGCACGTCGTGGTTTGCCTCTTGAAGACATGGAGTTTGTACAGTTTCATCCAAGCGGACTTGGTGGTTCAGGGGTACTCATCTCAGAAGCCGCTAGGGGTGAAGGTGGACGATTGTTTAACTCCAAAGGCGAAAGATTTATGGAGAAGTACGCACCAAATGCTATGGAACTTGCATCTCGTGATGTAGTAAGCCGTGCCATTATGGAAGAAGTACGTCAAGGTAAAGGTGTAGGTAAAGATGGGCAGTCTGTCTTGCTAGACCTCACGCACCTTGACCCCAAAATCATCCTCACACGCTTGCCAGAGCTTCGCGAATTAGCCATTGCTTTTCAAGGGCAAGATATGCTAAAAGTTGCCATACACATCTCTGCTACTGCACACTACTCCATGGGTGGCATACCTACAAACATCAACTGTCAAGTACAAAAGAATGCAGATTTTGAGCTAGTAGAAGGTTTTTATGCTGCTGGTGAGTGTGCCTGTGTTTCTGTGCATGGTGCCAATAGGCTAGGTGCAAACTCAGTACTTGAAGCTATGCTTTTTGGTAGACACGCAGGTGAAAACATGATAAAAGTCCTTGATGAGGGCATGTCTTTACGCAAAGCCTCTATATCTGATGCAGATAGATGCATAAACGAAATGAACACAATTTTAACATCTAATGGAAGTGAAACCGTACCAAAACTAAGAGACACACTACAGATAGGAATGACTGCAAATGCTGGTGTATTTAGAACTAAAGAGTCGCTAGAAAAACAACTCATACTCATAAACGATGTTTTGGCTAGATTTAAA
>CAYXTZ010000068.1:3607-8408 GCA_964468535.1 uncultured Sulfurovum sp. | reverse complement strand
AATGTGAATGGCATCATAAAACTAGGTGCTACACATGAAAAAGAAGTCAAAAATATAATGCCGTGCAGTAGAGAACAAGCCCTAAGTCTTCAAGAGAAAGCATCCTTACTCATAGATACGTCAGACCTAGAACTTAAAATTATCTTTTGTGGCATGAGGGCAGGGTCTAAAGACTATTTTCCTTTAGTAGGTAGGGTGATAGATGTACCTTATATGTTAGAAAAATATCCTAAAATTACTAGAGGTGCAAAGCCAGAATTAACATATGTTGAAAACCTATATGTTATGAATGGACTTGGAGGTAGGGGGTTTGTTTTTGCACCCTTGATGGCTAGGGTATTGACTGAACATATCATGGAGAGTAAAGTCTTAGATAGAAGAATCAATGCAGATAGACTGTTCTTGAAGTGGTGCAGAAAATTACCTTAGGTCTTGCATTCATTTTCTCGAATCCATGGTTTCCATTCTGGCTTTTCAAAGATACGAGGGTAGCCTTCCAGTATTTCTAGGGGTTTAAAATTTTCTTTATATTTAAAGGCATTACATCCCTCTACCCAGTAACCCAAATAGACCCAATCAAGCCCTAAGTTTTCGGCTAGTTTTACCTGATAGAGAAGTGAGTAGGTACCTAGGGAGTTTCTAGGGTAGCTTGGGTCATAGTAGCAGTAAATGGAAGAAATACCATCATCTACGATGTCGATGAGGTCAACACACACAAGCTTATCATCTATAAAATAAAGGAGTTCTTTTCCGAAGTCATGCGCACCCGCTACAAAGTTGTCATAGTACTCTTGCATGCTCATGTCGTGGTGGTTCCAGCCGTCTATTTTTGCTTTATAGGCATGATATCTATTGTAAAGTTCTACACGTTCCTCTGTGACTATAGGGTCTTGTATAACGATTTTGGTTTCTTCGTTTCTGTTGATTGCTTTACGTTTAGATTTACCATATTTAAATTTTTTAACATCTATGCGTAAACTTTTACACCCAGTGCATCCAAAACAGACTGGATAGACAAAGTTTCTTCCAAAACGTCTCCAGCCTCTTTGCACAGCAGCTGTTGCAAATGTTTTAGAAACCATGTCAATTTGCTTATAATTCATGCGTACACGTTTGCCTGGGATGTAGGAACATTCATTATCGTCCATACAGAAATCTGTTGATTTTGGGCTGAGGAGTTTTAGTTTGTTTTTATCATGCATAATTGCGATTATATCTAAAATAGAAAAAAAATACTAGAGTTAAGATGAAGTCCATAAACGCTCTACAGGGAGCTGTCTGTCCATGCTTTCCACTTAGGTACTTGAGAGATGTGCGGAAAGTCTTCAAGGATTTCTTGGGGTTTGAAGTTTGGTTTGTATGAAAAAGCTTTACAGCCCTCTACCCAGTAACCTAAGTATATCCAAGGAAGTTCCAAAATACCTGCTAGTTTTATCTGATAAAGAAGAGAGTATGTGCCTAATGAGTAGCGCGCATAATCAGGGTCATAGTAGAAATAAATGGAAGAAATACCATCATCAAGTATATCAATAAGGTCAACACCTACTAATTGTTCATCAATGATATATAGCACTTCTTTTCCAAAATCATGAGCCCCATCAACAAAGTTTTCGTTGTATTCTCTTTGGCTGATGTTTCTATGTTGCCAGTTGTCGGTCATGCTTTTGTAAGCATGGTACTTGTTATATAAGTTAATATGTGCTTGGGTAAGGCTGGGCTCTTGTATGATAATTTTTGTCTCTTTGTTACGTTTGATAGCTTTTCGTTGAGATTTTGTATATTTATAATCTTTTGCATCAATGCGAAGACTTTTGCAGGCACTACAGCCTTCACAAATAGGATGAAAAAAATACTTTCCAAAACGTCTCCAGCCTCTTGCTATAACCGCAGTGGCAAACGCTTTACTAGCATGGGCTACATACTTGTAGTTCATACGTACCTTGTTGCCTGGTATGTATGCACAATCGTAGTCCAACATAGAAAAGTCTGTTGATGGAGGGTTTAGTAGGTCTATATCTAATTCTTCATTCATAATTGCGATTATACTTAAAATTACTAAATTTTGCTATAATTAATGTAACTTTATATACTAGGATTTGGTGAAAGTAAATGATGAATAAAGTGCCTATAGATGTAGAAGAAAATGAAATAGATATTAAAGAGCTATTTTTTAGTATCTACCAGCATAAGTTTATGATATTTTTATTTGTTGTTATTTTTGGTCTTGCAAGTGCATATTATGCATACTTTTTGCCAAATATCTATAGAGCAACTGCATCTGTAAAAGTAGGTTTGGATGAAGATGAATATGCCAAAGATGTTATTTCGATGGCCATGGGTAAAGGTGCAGTCAATGCTGCAACTGAAAAAGATTTAATTAAATCAAGATACCTCTCTGAAAAAGCATTAAAGAAAGTAGATTTTAGACAACACTATTACAGTACTATTAACTTTAAAGAGATTGAACTCTATAAAGATTCTCCTATCAAAGTGACATTAAAACGTGGTTATGGAGTCTCTTTTGATGTAGAAATTATAGACAATGAACATTACCGTCTTGTTGTTTATGGTAACCAAGGAGCGAATGCTAGTGTTTTTGAGTATGAGCAAATACATAAATTTTCAGAACTTGTAAATACGGATGATTTTGAACTCTCCATCGATAAAATAAAGGAAACGAAAGAGAAAAAGTATCGTTTTGTTATAGATGAAAATAAACGAAGCTTCAGTACTGTGTCTGCTGCACAAAATTTGGAAAATTCAACGATACTTCAAATTTCCGTGGAAGATATAGTACCCTTGCGTGCAAAAGAGTATGCTAATGCCTTAGCAGAAGCATACATAGAACAAAATATTGAAAATAAAACACGAGAAGCGATGCAGAGACTCTCTTTTATTGAAAATCAATTAGATACAGTATCAAAAAATATTAAAGTATCAGCCAGTAAGCTCGAAGATTTTAGAAAAGAGAGCAAGATGGTGAATGTCGAACGTACCTCAGAAACTATTTCTTCTAGATTAGAAAGCTATGAGGCTGATTTGATGGAGCTACTTGTTAGAGAAGAGATGTTAGGGGGTTTTTATAAACAAGTAAAATCAAGCAAAAAAATAGAAACCCTTTCTATTGAAGGCATAGAAGATAAAGAGTCTATTTTAGCCGATTTAATGCAAAAATTGCAAGTTGCCATAGTGGAGCAAAAAGAACTACGACAAGACTATACAGATTTACACCCTTTACTAAAAAAGTTAAATAGAAAGATTGCTCAGATAAAAAGTACTATTATAAATACAGCAGATAATCTTGTGAAAAACTTGGAAAAAAGAAAAGAGCTACTTTCTGAAAATATCAAAAAGCAAAAAGTATTACTCAATACCTTACCTGAGAATGAACGCAGATATGGACAATTAGAACGTAAATTTAAAATGAATGAAGAAATAAATACGTATTTGATGAAACGTAAAGCAGAAGCAGAAATGATACGGGCTTCAACGGTGAGTAAAAATAGGATTCTAGACCGTGCATTGTTGCCCCATACCCCTATAAAACCAAAACGTGAGACACTTGTATTTATAGGATTGTTGTTGGGTTTTATAGCGGGTATTTTTGTAGCATTTATAAGGGTATTTTTAGATACAAAAATTCAAAATGAAAATGATATTTCACAAAGTGTCGACTATCCTATATTGGGTTCTATCCCTCATTTGGATGTTACTGAAGAGGGTTGGAAGGGTAAAATAAAAGTTTTTGAGGAGGTCAAGTCTGCTGTTGCTGAATCTTTTAGGCATTTACGGAGTAATTTACAGTTTATATCTAAACAAGAGGGTTCACAAATCATCTTACTTACCTCAACAGTGGGACAAGAAGGCAAAACAACGATAGCAGTAAATTTGGCTGCAATTATGAGTCTTTCAAAAAAACGGACAATTATTATAAATCTAGATATGAGAAAACCTACCATGCATGAAAAGTTTGATTTACCCAATCAAGCTGGCATGAGTGAACTCTTAAATGAGAGAGTTCAGTTAGATGATGTGATACAAGAGACACGTTATCCTTATCTTAATATTATCTCTTCTGGAGTGATTCCGCCAAATCCTAGTGAGTTAATACAGAGTGAAAAAATGTATGAAATTTTAGAACAACTTAAACATGATTATGACATGATAATTTTAGATACTCCACCTATTGGTTTGGTGACTGATGTGAAAGAGCTTATGTATTATGTAGATATAAATATTTATATAGTAAGGGCTGATTATTCCAGAAAAGAGTTTTTGGAAAATTTAAAGAAATTTAATTTTACAAAAAAAGTACAACATTTGGGGATTGTGTTAAATGATGTGAAGCCCAAAAAAGGAAACTATGGTTACTACACAGGTTATGGCTATGGATATTATGAAGAAAAAAAGAGTAAGCGTACATTTTCATGATTAAATCTTTCTTTTCTTTTGCTAGAGTAGAGCTAGATACTACTTTGAGAGTAGACTTGCATTCACATTTAATTCCTGGCATAGATGATGGGGCTAAAGATATGCAAGAGAGTCTAGCATTATTAAGGGCATTAGAAAACCTAGGTTATGAAAAAGTGATTACCACACCACATATAATGGTAGATACATATCGTAATACTAGAGAAATAATAGAAGATGGGTTAGAAAAGCTTCGTCATGCAGCAAAAGAAAAAAATATAAATATGATTATTGAAGCAGCAGCTGAATATTATTTGGATGATGGATTTTTATCACATGTGCATCGTGGAGATGTATTGACATTTGGAGACAATTATCTTTTGTTTGAAAC
>CAYXTZ010000068.1:0-3507 GCA_964468535.1 uncultured Sulfurovum sp. | reverse complement strand
AAACGTTAGCCAATATTAGAAAACAGAGAAACTATAAAAATATTTTTAAAAGTAATATCATCTTGAACTATACGCTATAGTAGTCCAAATAAGGAGTAATGAAGATAAAAATAAGTAGTATAATACTAAATAATATTTATTTACGAGGCAAAGAGATGTTTAGAAATTTAAGTGTATTTTTTATAGGAATACTTCTTGTGTTTACTGGATGTGGAGATAAGTCTAGCTATGTTCTTTTACAAAGTGAGAAAAATCAGACCAATCAGCATAACAATGAAATTTCTGTAAAACAATCCTACGAGTATATCATCTTGCCTCAAGATAGACTAAAAATTGCTATCTATAGAAACCCTGAACTTACAAGTGATTCCGTAAGTGGGAACAGTCAATTAGGTCAAGACATGCAAGACTCTGGTGTACTTGTTGACACGAAGGGGTATATCTCATTACCTTTAGTTGAAAGAATAAAAGTAGCAGGGTTAAGCCAAACACAAGCTGCAAACCTAATCACCAAAAGATATAAAAAATACTTAAGAATACCTACAGTGTATGTTGAAGTACTCAATAAACGTGTGTATGTCATCGGTGAAGTAAAAAACCCTGGTCCCGTAAAATTAGATAGAGAAAAAATAACACTTCTTGAAGCACTGGCATTTACTGGCGATGTGACCGATGCTGCAGTGAGAGATAATATTTTGATATTAAGCCGAAATAGTCAAAATCAACCTTATCTACGTAGTGTAGACCTTACAAATTTTGATAATTTAAGTATGGCAAACATGATGCTTAGACCTAACGATGTTGTGTATGTGCAGCCAGACGGATGGAAAGAATACAAAGTGGCTTCAGACAACTTCACTGCACCATTTAGAACCATTGCAGAGATTGCTTCACCCTTTGTACAAATTAGGTACTTAACGGACTAAGGTTTCGATGTTTTATGCATTTTTTACTGTATTTATTTTAACATGTATCTTTATATGGCTCATTCGCAGGTATGCTGAAAAGTTCGGATTGATAGACGTTCCTAATGATAGAAGTATCCATAAAATCTATACCCCTAGGGGTGCAGGCATAGCTTTTTATATGGCCGTGATGTGTGTACTACCTTTTTATTTTTTTGAATTATTTTTTTCTTACTTATGGACATTTATAGCAATATTTTTTATATTTATGATGGGTATTTGGGACGATATAAAAGATACATCACCTAAAATAAAATTTCTCATCATCATTATCAGTACAATGTTACTTGCCCTTGATGGTATAATTATAGACAAATTAGGCACTTTTTTCTCTATAGAGATTTCACTCTATTGGTTTGCCTTGCCCTTTAGCATTTTTGTTGTCTCTGGTTTTACCAATGCCCTAAACCTTATAGATGGATTAGATGGTTTAGCTTCTGGTATCAGTATGGTGATTTTAGGTACATTTTTTTTGATTGGCACTATCCATCAAGACATGTTTATGATACTGCTCTCTGGAGTATTTATAGCGACACTGCTAGCATTTTTATTCTACAACTGGCATCCTGCATCTATCTTTATGGGAGACAGTGGTTCTTTGTTGCTTGGGTTTATTATATCTATACTTGGCATTAAGTCTTTAGCGTACATTCCTGCTGTAAGTATATTATTTTTAGGAGCTATTCCTATTTTAGATACTTTAGTGGTAATGATACGCAGAAAACGTGCAGGACGTTCATTTTTTTCTGCAGATTCTTGTCATATGCATCATCTTTTTAGAAAACTATTTAAGGGAAGTACCGTAAAAACTGTCTTGTTTTTAGTGGGCATGCAGTCTATGTATTCACTTTTTGCACTACAATTAAATAAAGAGATGGATCAAGGACTTTTATTGATTATCTTTGTATTAAATATTTTATTTTTTTATTGGGTTTTTGAAAAAATGATAGCAAAAGAAAAATATATCTGCTAAAATGTTGCTGATGGCTTTATGTTTTTCCCCATGTTCTTGGAACCATGAGCTATATGACATTATCTATTCTCACCCATTCTAGGTAGTCTATCTTGTGTTTGGCATAGCCTAGGAGTACCATCATTTTTTGAAGTGTACCAGAGTGTGAACAGATAAGTACTTCTTTGTCTCGTGGAAGGTCATCTAAAAAACTTTTAATACGGGCTTCAAAGAGTGCAGGGTGTTCTTCACAAAGATACTGATGCCAACGGGTTCTTTCTTCCGTGTAAAGAGACCTATAGGATGGAAGTTTTTCTATCTCATTGAAATTTAGTCCTTCTATCTCATCTCTAAAACGTACTTCACGAAGACGGGCATCGGTGAAGTAGTCTTCTATTTCCATCATATCTAGTGTTTGGGTGCAACGACTAAGATCAGAAGCGTATATGAAGTCAAAATCTATCTGTTTAAGTATGGATATTTTTTTCTCATCAAAAAGTTCTGTGTCTATGTGTATATCTGTCCAACCATTATAGCGGTGTGCATACTTTTGTGGCAAGGGAGCGTGTCGCAGTAATGTTAAAGCCATAAAAGTGCCACTCCTATAAAAAGTAATATTTCAACACTCTCTAGCGTAGTGCCAAGTCCATCTCCGTTGATGAATCCCAAGAGTACAAAAAACTTCCACCCAAGGATAAGCATACCAATAGCAGTAAAGAGCAAGTATGAGGTTATAAAATATTTCCGCTTAAAACCTTCTTGCATGTGTGTATGGTAAATTTTATAATGTTCTTGAAGATACGACATTGTACTCTTTTTTGAAGCTTTTAAAAATAAGCCCAAGCACTATAACTTCAATACCCATAAGTAAAAAATGCAAGAGATACACTTGTTCTTGGGGGGTAGTGATACCTTGCATGAAGAGTAATTTGTAAAAGAGGTAAGAGAGTCCCATACCCGCCAGATAACCTAACTGCTTGGCGGTGTCTAGTTGGGTGAGTAGCGTATCTGTTTTAAGTAGCAGTGTCTCTACACGTATAAGGTAAGAACCAAAGACAAAAGTGATTTGATAGCCTACGTACATAATGAGTGCTGTTTGATAGTTGTATCTCATGAGTAAAAAATAGAGTATGGCTAAAAGTAAAATAACTTCAACAGCTAAAGAGATGCGAAAAAACCATGTGGCATTAAGTATGTGACTATAAAATCTAGCAACTAAAAGCATACCCATAGCCAATACTAATCCCCCTAATGAATAGATAGAGGGATCTAGTGGGGCATAGAGAGTAAAAATAGCTCCCACACTCAATCCCAAAAAGAGGGAGTTAAAGAACTTATATCTTATAAACCATTGGGGTATGAGTGTATACATAAAGGTATTATAGCTTAAAAATTTGCTCTTAATCCCGCATAAAATGCTCTTGGTGACGTAGCGTACCCATATACAGTTTGGTACGTCTCATCTGTTAGGTTTTCAATTTTACCATAAACTTGAAATGCTTTAGTGATTTGATAATCAGCAGTCAAGTTAAGGACTGTATATTTACCCGTTTCAACATCAGACGTAGAAAAATCAGGGTTAAAGATGAT
>CAYXTZ010000067.1:0-8502 GCA_964468535.1 uncultured Sulfurovum sp. | reverse complement strand
AAAGAATATACTTCGGACTTTAGGAAGAAATCTGAAGAAGATGCAGAAATCATCATAGGAAAACAAAGAAATGGACCTACGGGGACTGTAGAACTTGTGTTTCAAAAAAACTTTACCCGTTTTATAGATAAGACTATCTCTCCTGCTTTTGAGATAGAGTATGAGGATGCCGATATTCCTATGCAAGAAGCGACCATTAATGTGGACATGCCAAATATCTGATGCCTGATGGGACAAGCATTAGAAAAACCTAAACTTTTCCCTGAAGCCAAATCTTTTATTTGGTTTGTTTCTATTTTACTGCTGTTAATTAGCCTGAGATTGGCTTATGAGTATCAAAAGTATCAAACATTTATTTCAAAACCTTTTTACTATACCTATGCAACAGTTATCACTTCTTATGAAAAAACAAAAAATACGAAACGTTATACGGTTTTGAAACTTAAAAGTGATGATGGATTTACTTTTTATACAACAAGCCATAGAAAAGAAAACTTTAACCATAAGCGTTTACGGTTACAACTTTTCCCTAGTGTAAACATAGGATTTAAAGACTACTTGGGTACTTTTTATGTAAAGTCTAAGATAAAAAAACAAGAGAAGTTGGCCCTTACTTTTAAAGATACTTTGCTCAAAAAAGTGGCTTTTCAACACACAGATGATGGATTGAAAACATTTTACAATGCCATATTTTTTGCTACACCTTTAGCCAAAGAGTTACGAGAAAAAGTAAGTATGTTAGGGGTCAGTCACTTGGTGGCTTTAAGTGGTTTTCACTTAGGGATACTTTGGGGTCTTGTGTATGGCTTACTTTACTTTTTTTACAGACCGTTACAGCAGAAGTTTTTTCCTTACCGTCATGCTCTTTTTGATGTAGGCTTGGTAGCTATGGTGGTACTAGGTATTTACTTATGGTTTGTGGATTTTCCTCCCTCTTTAGTGCGTTCTTATGCTATGGTTTTGGTGGGTTGGGGAGTTTTACTTTTGGGTATGGAGCTACTTAGCTTTACATTTTTGACAAGCATACTGTTGACACTTGTAGCACTCTTTCCTTCACTGTTTGTGTCCCTTGCTTTTTGGCTTTCAGTTGCAGGTGTGTTTTATATCTTCTTACTTATACAGTATACACAGAGCCAAAATAAGTGGCTTATCTCTTTTGTGTTTATACCCTTTGGCATTTTTGTTCTGATGCTTCCTGTGGTGCATTACATCTTTGGAGTGACAAGTATATATCAACTGTTGTCACCTTTCTTGTCTGTACTATTTGTACCTTTTTACCCCTTGGTAATGGTCTTGCATATTGTAGGGTTTGGGTCTGTGTTTGATGGTGTTTTATTATGGTTGTTTTCTTTACCTTCTCAGAGTCAAGAGAAGCTTTTACCTTTATGGATGATGCTTGTGTATGTTGGATTATCTATATGGGCTATTTGGAGGAGGGCGTTGTTTTATATTTTGTTTGGATTGGCAAGTTTATATATGTTCTATCTCTTCATCCCTATTGAGTAAATCACAAAACTTTAGACCATGTATGAAGATAGCCCAAGAGATATAAATCCATAAAAAGAAAAAAAGCAAGGTAGAGACAGAACCGTAAATACTTGTATAGGTTTTGTTATGTACTACATAAAAGACAAAAGCATTTTTACTCAAATACCATACAAGCGAAGCAATGAAAGAGCTTATCAGGGCAGCTGAACGTTCTATGTGTATATTGGCAGAGAGTTGGTAGGCTACATAAAATACCATCCATATGATGAAGTAGGGAAGTATGGAGTAGAGATGGATAACACGTGTGACTTCAGTTTTGTCTAAAAAACCTTGTATAAAAGAAGAAAAGAAAAAAGACAATGCTAGCAATAAGGGGATGATAAGTACTAAAAAAGTATAGGTTCTAATGGCTTGCCAAAAGGTACGAGAGGGTGCTGAAAAGATATCATTTACGATGTAGTCATAGTTTTTAAAAAACATAATGGCTGCAAATGTTACATAAAAAGCACCTACGTAACCAAGTTGATCTGAGTTATGCATAAAAGTACCGATATACTCCCTTATAGCCTCAGAATTTGTTGGCATGAGGTTTGAAAAGATGAGTTCTTCTATCTGTGAGTACATAGAGTCAAAAAAGGGCATCTTCGTAACAATAAAGAGCAATATAACAAATAAAGGAATGATGGAAAAAAGTGTACTCCAAGAAAGACTCGAAGCATAGTGTCCAAGTCTATCATCAAAAAGGTCTTTTAAAAAATCTCGTAAAAAAAGATAGTAGTTTTTAAAAATGACTTTGAGTTGAGCATTACGTTTCACCTGTGTCCCCTTTAGATTAAAAGACATCCATTACTTGGTAATAGTTACCTTTTACTTCAGAGCCAAACCAACCACTTTCTAACTTTTCAAAACGCATATAGAATGGAAATTGTCCTTGTTTAGGGAGGCTAGACATAGACTTTTCCCCTACAATTTTTCCAGAAATTGGGTCTAGAAGTATTGCAGAATTTTTACGTACAATATACACGAGTCCAACTTGATACTTTTTAGCAAAGTGTGCAAGGTTTTCGCGTGTTGGTTTACCTTCTCCCCCTACTGAAAGATACAGAGCATAAAGGTCTGGGTGTATCCATCTTTTATTGTGTAGTTTTCTTACTCTAGCATAGGTATCGGCATCTGGTACAAGAAGAAGTACATTCTCGTAGAGGTATCCCCCTATGACTTTATCTCCCACCTTCACAGGTGTTTTGATGGTGGGTAGTTCATCATGAGGTATGATGTCTGCATCTATCAAAGAAGTTGCTCCATCTGATGAGACCTGCATGATACGAGAGGTGATAGCAGTTGAACCATTTTTGTAGGAGTGTATGACGATACCAGACATGCCATTTACGGGAAACGCGGAACTAAGCTTAATAGATGAATGGTCAACTGACTTGATGGAGGTATGCACCGAAGAAGGAAAAAAACCTGCCAAAAGTGGCGACGATAGAAGCAATGAGAGTAAAAATAGTAATGCTATTTTAGGCATAACGATCCTTTTAGATAGTAATTAGACTGATTATACAAGCAATATAGTAAAAGTTTATTGAAGTTATGCGATTAACTTATTTCAGTTATAATTATGTCCAATTATATATTTAGGGCTATACGAAGAATGACAATTTTTAAAAGTATCATGCTATGGATGCTAGTGACTCAAGCAATTTTTGCTGCAAAACTTAGTACAGAACAATGGAAAAAAGGTGAAACTTTTTCACAATATCTTACTGCAAGAAGTATACACCCAGACATCCTAAAAGCTATCTCAAAAGAGGATTTAAAGTTTCTCACAGAGATACAGGGGCATCAAATATTCCATGAATTACGAGATAATAAAGGAGAACTGCAACAGGCACTGATACCTATAGGTGAGGAGATGCAAATAAGACTTGCAAGAGAGAGAAAAACAGGCATATATACCTTTGATATCATACCCATAGAGTATAAGAAAGAAGAATACCATGCCACTGTAATCATCAAATATAATCCGCATAAAGATGTGAAAGACACCTTAAATCATCTAGGGTTAGCAGATAAAATGGGACAACTTCTAAAAGGCACAATTAACACAAGAAAGTTAAGAAAAGGGGATAAGATTTCTTTTATTTATGTGCAAAAAACGCGTATGGGACTGCCTTATTATATGCCTCATATAAAGATAGCCATGTTGGAGTCACGGGGCAAGAAGCACTTTATTTATGCAGATGAAGATGGCTATGGATATACCAGTGATAAAAAATCGCAAGCATATACAGTCAAGGGTAAAAAGAAGATAACCTATACACGGCGTGTACCTATAAAAAGTAAAAAATCTCGTTTTGGTATGCCTTTACGTCATGTACGTATTACTTCAAAGTTTTCGCATAGACGATTTCATCCTATATTGAAACGTTACCGTCCGCACCATGGTACAGATTTTGGTGCAAGAAAAGGTACACCATTGTTGGCAATAAACTCTGGGAAGATTATTTTTTCAGGGCGTATGGGTGGCTATGGTAAGGTAGTTAAAATAAAACATAATGCTGGGTATGTCTCACTTTATGCCCATCAGAGTCGCATACGTGTGAAACGTGGGCAGTGGGTAAAAAAAGGTCAAATCATAGGGTATGTAGGGAGTACAGGTAGAAGTACAGGTCCACACTTACACCTTGGGCTTACCAAAAATGGAAGATGGATAGACCCTATGAAAGTACTGCGTAAAAAATCTGCTGGAGGTACTGTACTCAAGAAGTTTACAAAGTACAAAGAAACCACTACTACCAAATATAAAAAAGTGAACATAAAAAATGCTAAAGAAAACAAAGAAAAACTGCTAGAATACATGGAAAATGAAGCTAAGCCTTTTGTGTGGGATAGCGTTAAGCAGACAAGTATGAGGATAAATGATGCAGACAGATATCAAAAATTTTAAACTTCAAGAACTCAAAGATTCTAATTTTATCAAGACAGCATATGCTACCTATGAGCAAAATGGCAAAGCAAAATCTTGGGAAATTGTAGAGGCACATGACTCTGTGGCTATTCTTATTTATCATAAAAACAAAGAATCCTTTGTACTTGTTAAGCAGTTTCGCCCTGCTGTATATCTCAACAACCAAGATGGTATGACTGTTGAGCTTTGTGCAGGTATTGTTGATAAAGATATGTCACTAGTACAAATCGCCCAAGAAGAGATAGAAGAAGAATGTGGATATCGTGTTTTAGTGGATGATATCGAGAGGATTACAAGCTTTCATACTTCTGTAGGGTTTGCTGGTTCTAGGCAAATGATGTATTATGCTGAGGTCGATGAAAGCATGAGAGTCAGTGACGGTGGTGGCGTGGATGATGAACAAATAGAGGTTATCTCACTTTCTATAAATAAAGCAAAAGCATTTATCTATGATGAAAGTGTTGCGAAAACACCAGGGCTGATGTTTGCATTTATGTGGTGGTTTGATAAGATTAAAAATTAACTCTCTTTAACGCTTGCTTTCATCGCAGTAACGTGAGAGTAAACAGTCATACTCTTCTATACGCCTATCACGTAAAAATGGCCAAATATCTCTCACTTCTTTAGTGCGTTCATTGTCTATGTTGGCATATAAAATACATTCATCTTGATGATTTGTCTGTGCTAAAATCTCTCCTTGTGTACCACAAATAAAGCTGTTTCCCCAAAATCTTGTACCACTCAAAACCCCACTTGGGTCTGGCTCAAAACCTACACGATTACAAGAAATGAGGGGTATGGCATTTGCTATGGCATGAGAGCGTTGTATGGTTATCCAAGAATCTACCTGCCTCTCTTTTTCTTCTGAGCTATCTGCGTCAAACCAACCAATGGCAGTAGGGTAGATGAGTATTTCTGCACCTTTAAGTGTCATGATACGAGCGGCCTCAGGGTACCATTGGTCCCAACAAATGAGAACGCCAATCTTACCTAAAGACGTTTGTATAGGTTCAAAACCTAAATCCCCTGGGGTAAAGTAAAACTTTTCATAAAAGCCTGGGTCATCAGGAATGTGCATTTTTCGGTATTTCCCCGCGACAGTTCCATCTTTTTCAAAAACTACCGCTGTGTTGTGGTAGAGTCCAGCTGTACGTTTTTCAAAGAGTGAAGTAACGAGTACAATATTATTATTTTTGGCAACTTGTGACCAAAATCTTACATCGTCCTCAAAGCTATTGGCGTAGCTAAAAAACGCTGTATCTTCACATTGGCAAAAGTACTCCGTTTGATGTAACTCTTGCAGGACAATAAGTTCAGCACCATTATGTGAAGCCTCTTTTATTTTTTTTACAGTGACTGTGAGCGTTTCTTTTTTACTGGCATAATATTTTTGTTGTATAAGTGCTATTTTCATTTTTAATATATCACTTGCATCGTAGAACAATGCAAGCTACCTCCTTGTTCTATAAGTTTTAAACAATTTATAGGGACTATCTCTTTATCTGGAAATAAAGATTTAAATATCTCATGGACTATTTTATCATTTTTATCACTATAGGTTGGATACAAAAGTGCTTTATTGCAGATGAGAAAGTTTGCATAGGTAGCAGGAAGTCGTTTTGCATTGTCACTGTAAATGGCACGAGTCATAGGAAGTGCTATTAGAGTATAGGGGTTTCCATCTTGTGTTATAAAAGATTTTAGTTGTGTTTCCATTTTATTTAAGGCTTCATAGTGTTCATCTTTTTTATTGTCACATTTTACATAAGCAATTGTATTTTGGTTGACAAAACGTGCAAGTGTATCTATGTGAGAATCAGTGTCATCTCCTGCTAAATAACCATAGTCTAGCCATAAAACTCTTGTAGCCCCTAGTGTTTCTGTCAGTTTTTTTTCTACATCTTTTTTACTTAATCCATCGTTTTTATTATTGTTTCTATTAGGGTTACAAAGGCAGGAAGAGGTTGTGAGTATTGTGCCTTTTCCGTCACTCTCTATAGACCCACCTTCAAGTACAAAGTCTATTTTCTCTAGTGCTATAGTCCCCAGGTAGCCTTTTTTATGTAAAGTACTATTGACAGAGTTGTCAAGTGAGGCTTTAAACTTTCCACCCCAGCCATCAAATTTAAAATCAAGTAATTTTTTTTCTCCATCTTCGAGTATACTTATAAATCCATAGTCCCGTATCCATGTATCGTTAGTGTGTATCTCTATAAATGTCATGTTGCCTGTGCTACAAAACATAGAGGCTATTTTATTCTTGTCTTTACAGATAATGTAAACAGCCTGAGCGTAAGCAATAGCTTGGGCTATACGTATAAATGGTGAAATGGATGCTTCTAGGTCATTTGCCCAGTCTGTTTCGTCATGAGGAAAGCTCATGAGTACGCAGAGTTGTTTCTCCCACTCAGCTGGCATGATTTTCATGTAACACCTTCATTTTTAATTTTTAATTTTTAATTTTTAACTATAATACATTTATGGCATTTATAAAAATAAACAAAGAAAATTTCTTTCATAATCTTAACCAAATAGCTTTAAAAACTGGCTCTAAAGAGAAGATATCCATTGTGCTAAAAGACAATGCTTATGGTCACGGCTTGGAACTCATGGCAGGGTTGGCATCCAAATATGGCATCAAGCATGCCGTTGTACGCAAAAGAACTGAAGCAAAGAAAATAGACACACTATTTGAAAGCATTCTTGTACTTAGTGATGACATCATCAAAGACCATACTATTTCCTATACTATTAACACTTTAGCGGACATAGAAAAAGCACAAAAGGGTGCAAAAGTAGAACTTAAAATAGATACGGGTATGCACCGAAATGGTATTGTTATGGATGAACTTAAAGTAGCACTAGAAAATATAGCAAAATATGAACTAAAACTTGTAGGGGTTATGACACATTTTCGGTCTGCAGATGTGTTGAGTTCAGAGTTGTTTTGGCAGCAAAAAAACTTTGATATCATCAAAGCTAAAGTAGTTAATGCAGGCTTTTGCAATGTGCGTTTTCATTCATATAATTCTGCAGCTCTTTTGCGAACAAAGTCTTTTCCTGAAGATATCGTACGTGTAGGCATCGCAGCTTATGGCTACAGTGAATTAGAAAATATATTTGACGATATCGTGCTTAAACCAGTACTTTCTTTACATGCAAATAAAGTTTCTACACGTACTCTAAACATAGGTGAGAGAGTAGGGTATGGTGGTGATTTTGTGGCGAACAAAAAAATGCTCATTTCAACGTATGATTTGGGCTATGGAGATGGCTGGTTTCGAGCTTCAAGTCTGAGTTCTTTTGTGACTTCAGAAAACCTTCCTATCCTTGGGAGAGTCTCTATGGACTTTATCACTTTAGCAACTAGAGCAGATGAAGTATGCATCATGAGTGATGCACAAAATGCGGCTAAACAATTAGAAACTATCTCATATGAAGTTTTGACATCCTTACCCGTAGACATGAAGAGACAAGTAATTTAGTTTTTCATCTGCTCCATGAGTGTTGCTTTTGCTTTTTTTCGTTCTCTCTCTTCTTTTGATAGAGATACAATAGAATGTATAGGCTTCATTATTACTTTTTCTTTTTCTACTTTTGGTTTTTTAGGGAGTATTATATACTGAGCATTTTTTTCTATATTTTTTATTTCTTTTTTTATTTTCTTAATGGGAACAAATACTTCTTTACGTTCAGCAGTTTTCATCTTTTCATCTTTAGTGGCAATAGTAATAAAATATATAATAATAAGTATAAAGAAAATGATGGCGACAAGCATGAGGTAGAAAATAATACTTAACCAAGAACGTTTTTCCACTTTTCCACTTTTTTCTTTTTTCTTTTTCTCGGGTATTTCCTTTTTAGGTATATTATTAACACCATTTTCTTCATCTATCTCTTGAAGTATATTATTCAGAACGGTATCTTTGGGTGCTCTTTGTTTATTGATGATTTTTTGCATAAAGATATTTTAGTATATTTAACTTTAGATTAGTGGAGGTGGGATGAGGGGAAATTTTGCTTTGAATGAATATAAAACATTG
>CAYXTZ010000066.1:0-8528 GCA_964468535.1 uncultured Sulfurovum sp. | reverse complement strand
TGTTAAGATGACACTCCCAGGCAGGGCAGTCCTCCGACGAATCGGGGTTAATGACCTACGCTACTGCGTAAGCTGGACGGTAATCTGTGTTGTTTGCGTTTAAATGCGTGTGAGCCGCGTAACGGAAATGCTCAGTCCGACATGCACATAGCCCCGACTACTCCAGTCGAAACCAAGTCATCCCCATAATTGGAAAGTGAGGGATTTTAACACTTTTTGGTTATTTTGTCAATAGCGTAAGGCTTTTGGTTATAATACATATTATTTAATAGTTAGAGGGGATACTATGACACTTACAACAAAAGTACTATGGGCCATGCTTTTAGGCATCATCGTAGGGTTAGTTATCAATACAACAGGACTCAACACAGAAGGAAGTTTTACTGATGAGTATGTTGTGGGGGGATTGTTTTATATTGTAGGTAAGATGTTCATCACTGCACTTAAAATGCTTGTTGTGCCTTTGGTCTTTTTTTCACTTATTTCTGGCGTGTTTGGTATAGGGGACATCTCTAAGCTTGGGAAAGTGGGTGCAAAGTCATTTGCACTATATATGATGACAACAGCAATGGCAATAGCAATGGCTATAGGTTTGGCTGCAATTATCATTCCATTTTTCAATACTAGTCATGCCCAAAGTGTTGATTTTGTAGGGAAAGAAGCACCTCCAATTTCAGATGTACTTATAAACATCATACCTTCTAATGTGCTAGAGTCTTTTGCTTCGGGGAATATGTTGCAAATTATTTTCTTTTCCATTTTACTTGGTATCTCCTTATTAATGGTTGGTAAAAAAGTAAAAGGTATCGCAGAGGGTGTTGAGGTGATGAACGAAGCGATGATGAACATGGTAAACATCATTATGTCAGTTGCTCCTTACGCCGTGTTTGCCCTTTTGGCTAAAGCCGTAGCAGAGTTAGGGTTTGACTTGTTGGCACAGTTAGCTGTTTATGTCTTAGTGGTGTTGGGTGCATTACTCTTGCATCTCTTTGGTACATTGATGTTTGTTTTAAAACTCTTTTCACGTTTAAGCCCTAAAATATTTCTAACTAAGATACGGGATGCACAGATATTTGCCTTTTCTACAGCATCATCTAATGCAACCATCCCTGTTACTTTACGTTCTGTGACAAAACGTATGGGTGTTGACAATTCTGTTGCATCATTCACTGTACCTTTTGGTGCAACCATCAACATGGATGGTACAGCCATTATGCAAGGAGTTGCCACAGTGTTTATAGCAAATATGTATGGCATAGAACTAGGTATCAGTGGATATCTAATGGTTATACTCATGTCTGTACTAGCATCCATAGGAACAGCAGGAGTGCCTGGCGTTGGACTCATCATGCTGTCTATGGTGTTTGTGCAAGTTGGACTCCCTGTTGAAGGTATAGGGCTGATACTTGGTGTTGACAGACTACTTGACATGGTACGCACAGCTGTTAATGTGACAGGTGATGCTGTGGTTACTTGTGTTGTGGCAAAGAGCGAAGATGAGCTAGATGAAGAGATATTTAATCGAGCAAATGCAGGTGAAGTAGAAGAGCTAGAGTTTGATGAAAATATAGAAGAGGAAATGGCAGAAGCTATTCATACTGTAGAAAAAAAGTAATTTCTAAGATGAAATATCTGTTTTAGTAAATGCCCAAATTATCCATAGTATGCCTAAAATAATAACAGGAATACTCAAAAGTTGACCTGTATTAAATGCTAAGTTTGTACTGTAGTCAGCTTGTGGTATTTTGGTATACTCTAGTAGAAAACGTGCAGTAAACATATAGGTAAAGAAGATACCAGGGATTATTTTAGTGGCAAAGGATGTAGATACTGTACGATAGATAATGAGAAGTATAAAAAATAAAGTGAGATAAGCCAATGCCTCATAAATTTGTACAGGGTGACGCGGGAGCATGTCTATGCGTTCAAAGACAATAGCCCATGGTTTGTCTGTAGGAAAACCCAGTATTTCGGAATTAAAGAGGTTACCTAGTCGTATAAATGTACCTACAAGTGCTGTAGGTATCATTACTCGTGAGAGAAGCCACCAAAAGGATTGATTGTACTTTTTAGCAAAAATATACAAGGCTATTATTGTACCAGCCCCTCCTCCATGACTTGCTAAGCCACCTTCCCATACTTTAAGTATTTCTAGCGGATTGGCGAGATAGTACTCTGGCGCATAAGCGAAACAATGCACAAGTCTAGCTCCTATGACTGTACCTATTAGTATATAGATGAGTATGTTGTCGAGTCCTTCAGTGTCTTTACCTTCACGTTTATAAATCCATGTCAAAATCATAAGACCTAAGAAAAATGAACCTACAAATAGTAGTCCATACCAACGTAATTGTAGAGGACCTAATTCTAAAAGAGTAGGGTTAACATTCCAAATAAAGTGTTCCATTAGCTGTTTATCTTTTCTTTTATTTCTTTTGCGATTATAGAAATTTGTATAATCTTCTGTGTGTTACTTAAACTCTCATCTAACAAGACTTTCACAAATGCAGAACCAACGATGACACCATCTACACCTACCGCTTTGTCTTTAGCTGTATTTTGGTCTACCCCGAACCCTACATACACAGGGGTATTTGAGTATTGTTTAATGTTTGTGATGATGGGCTGTAGGTTTTCAGATTTTCCAGCCCCTGTGATGCCCGCATACGCCACTAGGTAAATGAACTTTTTAGCATCGGTGACTATCTGCTTGATGCGTGTTTCAGAGTCTGTGGGAGCGATGAAGTCTATGAGACTCAGTCCTGCTGCTTCTATGCTTGGTTTATATTGGACTGCTTCCTCCAAAGGCAAATCAGGGATGATGAAGCCGTTTACACCCGTTTCTTTCGCCTTAGCGATAAAGTTATCCATGCCTTTATGGTAAAAAGGGTTAAAATATCCCATCCATAAGGTATCTATGTGAGGGGATATCTTCGCAGAGGCTTCAAAGAGATGCTCTAGTTTAAAACCATTTTGTAAAGCTTTTAGGTTTGCTTTTTCTATGACTGGACCATCTGCAACTGGGTCAGAAAATGGCATGCCAAGTTCTAAAGTATCTACTCCAGCTTCTGCCAGTGCCAACGCAGCATCAACCGTAAAATCTAATGAGGGGAAACCTGTGGTAATGTAAGCGACTAATTTCTTCAATATTTACTCTTATTTGATAAATTTTTAACATTATATGATAAAATGAGTAAAAATATAATTTTGACTCGTTTATTTCGGGTTATTTAGTAGGAAAATATGAGTATTCATACCCCCAAAATAGAAAAAAAAGTAACTTTAACCACGATATCTAAGATGAAAGGAAAAGAGCCTATCACTATGGTCACGGCATATGATGCACTTTTCGCAGGTCTTTTCGATGGTGAGGTAGAGATGATACTTGTGGGAGATAGCCTAAACATGAGTTTTCTAGGAAAAGAAGACACACTTTCTGCTACGATGGACCAGATGATTTACCATACACAAGCTGTATGTAATGGTGCGAAACTCCCCCTCATCGTACTTGACATGCCTTTTGGCTCATACTCTACAGTAGATGATGCTATACATAATGCTACAAGAGCCTACCAAGAGACAAACGCACAAGCCATTAAGATAGAAGGCGGGAAAGAGAGAGCGCACATCGTAGAAGCCCTTACTCAAAACTCCATAGCAGTACTTGGACACATAGGACTTATGCCTCAGTTTCTGCGAAGTGATGGTGGCTATAAAATTCGTGGTAAAGACCAAGCAGACATAGACTCACTTGTAGCAGATGCAAAAGCTTTAGAAAAAGCAGGTATTTTTGCTTTAGTTGTTGAAGGCGTAAAAGAAGAAGCAGCTCTTGCTATTACAGAGGCTGTATCTATCCCAACTATAGGCATAGGTGCGAGCAATGTCACAGATGGACAAGTGCTTGTTTGGTCTGATATGTTTGATTTTTTTGAAGCGTTTACTCCTAAGTTTGTCAAAAAGTATGGAGCAGGTGCGAAGATGATAAGAGAAGGACTAGCACAGTACCGAAATGAAGTAAAAGCAAGAGAATTTCCCTCTGAGAAATACACCTACTAATGGAACGTATGGTTGAGATAGAACGTTTTGATGAAGAGATTTCTTATGAGATGACCCTGCGTCCTTCTTCATGGGATGAATACATAGGACAAGAGAAGATAAAAAAGAATTTAAAAATATTTATTGAGGCAAGTCAAAAACGTAAAGAAGCACTCGACCACATTTTGTTTTTTGGTCCTCCTGGACTTGGTAAAACAACCATAGCAAATATCATTGCTACAGAGATGTCTGCAAACATTAAAACCACAGCAGCCCCCATGATAGAAAAAGCAGGAGATTTAGCCGCCCTTCTAACCAATATAGAAGAGGGAGACATCTTGTTCATTGATGAAATTCATAGAATGTCTCCTGCGATTGAAGAGATACTTTACCCTGCTATGGAAGATTTTCGTTTAGACATCATCATAGGTTCAGGACCTGCTGCTCAAACAGTCAAGATAGACCTGCCGCGTTTTACGCTCATTGGAGCAACTACTAGAGCAGGCATGCTTTCAAACCCTTTACGCGAACGTTTTGGCATGCATTTTAGAATGCAGTTTTATAGCCCAGAAGAGTTAGCCATCATTGTAACCCAAGCATCACATAAGTTGGAAAAAGTAGCCGTTAAAAAAGCGGCTGAAGAGATGGCAAAAAGAAGTCGTGGTACACCACGTATTGCCTTACGTCTGCTAAAGAGAGTACGTGATTTTGCAGAGGTGCTAGATGAAAAAGAGATAAGCTTAGAGCGAGCCAAGTATGCACTAGACCAGTTAGGCGTAAATAACTTAGGTTTTGACGAACAAGATATTCAGTTGCTTGCATTGCTAGTATCTGCTAAAAATAAACCTATGGGCCTAAGCACCATAGGGGCGGCCTTAAGCGAAGATGAGGGGACGATAGAAGATGTTTTAGAGCCCTATTTGATAGCCAATGGCTACATAGAAAGAACCTCTAGAGGACGCATAGCCACACAAAAATCGTATGAACATTTTAGACTTGCTGGTCATTCAGAAGGACTATTTAATGACTAAGAGTTCCTTGATGATGACAGCACTTTTTATACTAGGTATTATAGGTGCATATTCTGTTTATAAGCCATTTTTACTTTCGCTTGTGGTAGCAATGCTACTTACTATGGCAACTTTTAATTTAACTAAAAGATTAGTAGATTACACAGGCTCTGCACATATATCAGCCACTATATCAACCACCTTGATGACGCTTTTACTCTTTGCTCCTATCGTATATTTAGCGACCGTAGGTGTGGGATATGTTTCTCAAATAGACAGTGCTGGGATACAAGAGACAATTCGTTTTTTACAGTTTCAAGTTGCAGATATACCATTTTTAAAGGACATAGGACTCAAGTATTTCAATGATGAAAGAATTGCATTTTATATAGAAGAATCTACTAGTTATCTTACTTTAGCAGGTGGTGTAGGACTTGGATTTATGAAAAATATGTTTTTTGTTGTGGTGTTTTATTTTTTTATAAACTACTATGGCAGTCGTTTTTTCGATATCATCTTAGCACTTTTGCCTGTTTCTCCTACTAAGGGTGAACGCATGATGCAAGAAGTGTCTTCTACCATGGAGGTAGTATTTTACTCCATTATTGTTACCGCAATATTTGAAGGTTTTTTGTTCGGCATGATTATGTCCGCATTTGGATTTAATGGACTACTTTTTGGAGTCATTTATGGTTTTGCTTCTTTGATACCTATTATTGGGGGGATTATTGTATGGGCGCCAGTATCACTTTATGTGTGGACAAAAGTGGACGCACAAACAGCTATTATCATCGCTTCGTATTCTATTATCATGATTTCTGTGATTGCAGATACCTTTATTAAACCGATGATTATAGAGGTGATTAAAGAAAATTTTCTAAAGAGTACCATTAAAATTAACTCGCTTATTATTTTCTTTTCTATTTTAGCAGGTATGAGTACCTATGGTTTTTGGGGGATGATATTAGGTCCCGCGATTACATCATTCTTGATAGCTATCACGAAGGTATATTTAGATTATAATGAGATAGGTTAACCATCTATTAAACATATTGCAGGATAATTTAGACACAAAGGATTTCCCATTATTAAAATACTTATTATAGAAGATGACCCCGAGTTGGCACTCATTTTAACAAATTATTTGACCAAATTTGATATGGAAGTTATCGGGGCAGAAGATCCTTATATTGGACTGTCTCTACTCACTCAGCATACATTTGATTTGATTATTTTAGATTTAACATTGCCTGGGATGGATGGACTAGAAGTGATTCCTAAAATACGCGATATTTCTAATATACCTATTATTATTTCTTCTGCACGTGATGACATTACGGACAAGGTTATTGGTATGGAAAGAGGTGCGGATGATTATATGCCTAAACCTTATGACCCTAGAGAACTGGTTACTCGTATCAAAACTATTTTACGACGTACAACTTCAGTCGAAGAGAAAGTAGAAAAAAAAGAAGCACCTTTTGTAGCTGAACCTAACGCTAGAGAGATACTATTTAAAGGAAAATCACTTGAACTCACTGCGGCAGAGTATGATATATTGGAAATGTTACTTCAACATAAAAATGGTTCAGTATCTCGTGAACAACTACTTTATGAATCTGAGCATATTGATGATGATTCTTCTATTAAAAATATAGATGTTATTATCTCTAGAGTACGACAAAAGATAGCAAAGATTGACCCAGACAATATTTACATCAAACCCATTCGCGGTGTAGGGTACCTTTTAACTGACCGCACATGAAAAACTTATCTGTAACTACGTTTATACATATTCTTTTTACGGTTGCCATTGCTATTTTGATAGCGACATTTTTACTCTTTTTGTCATGGGATAAAGACAGGCATAAAATCGAAGAATATAAACGTTATCAACTTATTTCTATTACTTTCCTCTCAAATTTACAACAAGATACAGACAGCAACAAGCTGGAGCATCTCTATAAGGAATTACGTGTAAAACCTGTGGAAATTGAGAAAGTTTCCAAGCTACTTACGCAAATAGAAAAGAGCGGTATTACTGTATTTTCGGGTGGCTCTTCATTGGGGAGAGTAAGGGTCTTTAAAACAGAAGATAAACATTATATTTATGTACAACGTATGGCACATAATCTTATGCTTAAAGATGATCGTCCTGAAAATTTTTATTTTGAGATTGCAGTTACTTTGGGAGTTTTTCTTATCACTTTACTATTGCTCCTGTATTTGGCAGTACTTAAAAAGCTTTATCCTCTCAGAACACTAAATAAGCAAATACAAAAATTTGCCCAAGGTGACATGAAAACGCGTATCACTTATGTTTATGATGATGAAATAGGAAAAATTGCAAAAAGTTTTGATGATGCAATTATGCATATTAATGGATTGTCAAGCTCAAAAAACCTCTTTATGCGTAACTTGATGCATGAGCTTAAAACCCCTATTACCAAAGGTCGCATTGTAGTAGAAATGTTAGAAGACGAGAGTATAAAGAAAGTACTCATACGTGCATTTGAACGTATGAATGAGCTTATCTCAGAATTAGCAGAGCTTGAACGTGTCACTACTCAAAGCTTTGAACCAAACTTTGAGTATATTATGCTCTCTGAAATTATTGCACAGAGTCAAGAACTTTTGATGACGCAAAGTACTGGTGTAGAGATAAATATACAAGATATGGCACTAACTACAGATAAAAAACTTATGGCATTGGTGATTAAAAACTTGATTGACAATGGCTTAAAATATGCTAGCGATAAATGTGTGGTATTACAAACAAAAAATGGCAAGATAGAAGTTCTTTCCAAAGGCGAAGCTCTCGAGCACCCACTTTCGTACTATATCGAACCTTTTTCTCAAGCAGAAAAAAGAAGTTCTGGCTTTGGTTTAGGACTCTATATAGTGCATAGTATTTTGGAAAAGCTTGGGTATGAACTAAGCTACAAATACAAGGATGCTAAAAATATCTTCATGCTTATACCCCAAAAGAAATTTTAATCATTGCTTTTCTTAACAACAATTACAGCTTTGTTTATACTTGCTCATTTTCCCCACACCTGGGTTAAAGGTATTGGTGGGGTCTAGTTTAGTATAAAACTTTTGTAAAGTATCTTCTGCTTTATACAAGTGACCCACATTGTGTTCAGCAGGGTACTTAGCACCTTTTTTGTCTAAAAATTCAAGCATAATCTCTTTCATCTTAGCATTATCAGTACCTTTTTTGAAGAGGTAGTTTTGGTGGAAGACATTACACATAAAGTGTCCGTAGTGCATTTTTATCTCAAGGTTGTCTCTTATTTCTTGTGGTAGCTCTTCTACCCAGTCTTTGTCGTTACGGCGTAATGCTATGTCTAATGGCAAAATACCTTCAACCTTTTTGCTATTCATCACAGCGTAACGCCCAGCTGCACCACCCGCAGCAAAACGGTGAAGTAAGGCTTTTTCACCTTCTTCTTTTGTACATGTAATAAATCCACCATCAGA
>CAYXTZ010000065.1:0-8663 GCA_964468535.1 uncultured Sulfurovum sp. | reverse complement strand
CAAGATTGTATTTGTCCAAGACATCTACAGCCGCACTAGCATAATTTTTAATAGCCTCTGTTAAGTCAAAATGTCTACCTGTAATACTACGTTTCATGATAATTCCTTTAGTGTTAGATATGCGTATCTTTCCGATGCACATACTTAATTGTAACTTAAAAGACTTAATGAAGAGTAAATGGAAGTGATTTATATTTTTTGTAAAGTACGTCTGTGGTAGTTTATCCAAGGAGAAATACCAACATTTGTATGCATAGGATCTTTATAGCGCACATTAACATCTATTAAGATAGATTTTTTAGCAGATGCTGCAACAGCAAAAGAAGCATTAAAATCTAAAAGTGCACCTAGACTGTCTACATTTAGTATATTTGGACAAGGTGCTGTAGTGATAATTCCTGTTGGGGCGTTTGCTATATATTGTATGTTGACTCTTACCTCATACCCACGTCCTTCGCTGGCTATCAAAAGAGGAGAAACGGCAGCATCTCCTAGTATGGTGTTTGTTATGTTTGCGTTTAATGCTGTAACGCAATTGCTTCCATTTAGAATAATATTTGTTCTTAGAACTTGCAATATGGCTGCTTCGGTGTAAGCCTGTGCAAGGAGTGCGGCTTGTTCTTTTCTGTATTGTGCATATGTTTCTTTTGCTGTACTTGAAGAGATGCTCAGTACAAAAGCACTTAGTATGCCCATTATGAGCATCACCGCAATAGCAGTTGCCATAGAAAATGCAGGAGTATGTTTGTAGGCTATCATCTTATAAGTACCTTTTCTTTACATGCAGATATAAAACTATCTGTGTTTATGATGGCCTCTCTTGCACAAAGTTTAAAACGTAAAGTACCAGCATTTTCTAAAAACTTAAACGATGTCACATTTCTAATGAGAGTGTTTGCTACGCCATTAGTATTGTATGTTTCATTGAGCATCCATGGTTGATAGTTTGAATGTAGTACCAAATCAAAACTAGCAGCACCTATATTTGTAGGCACCAATGCATAGGCACTCCAAGAGACTTTGTAAAACTCAGCATGAAAAATGGGCGTGTCATTGACAAAATTGATACGATCATGCGCATTAGTAAATGATGTAGTAGTAAAGGGATTAACACAAGTAAGTGAGCCTGCTCCCGTACTCAAACCCATACATAGAGGGCTGTACAGTATATCAAATCCAAAAGCAGAACTGTATTGTTTGATGGAGAAGATAAGGTTTGGTCTATTCACTGCTCCAAGAGTTGTACTAACAGCATTTCGAGATAGATTACGCATGATTATATCTGTCATATTTAGGTCACTCCCTGGTGTGCGGATTGACTTTGCTCCTGGGGTTGCTACAGAAGTATTTAGGTCTGCATAGCCACTCCATCCTGGTCTGTCTGTAGCAGAAAAACTATCGTTGTCATAGGCTACCCACTCTAAGATTGTGCGTGTTTGGTCACCTCCAGCTATGAGTTCTAGCTCTCTTACATTAGCAGCGTTTGCAGGTTCACGTGCAACGATGAGCGAAGGTATGCTGTATTGTAATCTATTGAGTATCTGTTCAGCAGCAAGTTCTGTTTTGATGGAGATATTATGTACGCTACGCTGCACTAAGTAGTTTTCATATACCTTAGCCATAACAGTCGCTGCGATAGAAGAAACAATACCAAGAATAATAATAACAAAGACTACTTCAAGCAGTGTAAAGGCAGATTTTTTCATCATCGGTCCATTCCTGTACTAGGTATATTAAAGGAGCCTATATTGCAGGCAAAAGTACTTAAGGTGATGTCTTTGTCTTCAAAATTTGGGGAAGTGAGAGTAACGGAGATGACCTTTGTATCTCTTCCTGAGTGTACAGGCACAGTTAATCCTCCGAGTATGCCTGAAAAAGGTTCATCTATAACAGCTTTTCCATACCGCACTTGGGTTGCTATAGTAACAGTAAAATCAAGATAATCACTGATACCAGATATGGACACCTCAGCAGCTATACTTATGCCAACAGTATAGTTTTTATCGTCAAAGTCATCCATGTCGTTAAGGGGGTTAATGTCTGAAGCTGCACCTATATTAGTAGGGGGAAGGAATACACTTGAGTCTGTGTCCTCTCTGTCTACACGCCCAGGGAATTGATTAGCTGCTGATGCCAATATAGGTGAAGAATTGTTAAAATCATTTTCATCCCAAAAATGTGTAGTAATGAGATTGATAGTTGATGAAGCCTGAACAATGGACTCTTGATAGCTTAAGCTCTCAGAGGCCTTTTGAGAAACACCTATAAGAGTAGGTGCACCCATAAGCACTATGCCTAAAATAACAATGGCAAAGATAAGCTCCACCATTGCGATAGCGGGACGAAAATGTACAGGCATTACCAGTTTTTCCTTCTTATATCATTCTCAGGCGTATAGGCATCTATATTTATGGTGCGTCCAGTATTTCCTTCTCCTACCCAGCTCCCAGCTCCCTTAAAGCGTAACTTGAAGAATATATCACCATCAGCGAAATTAGTTTCATCACTATTGTACCTAAACCATGGTTCTGGTGAAATGGTAAATCTTATTGGGTTTGCTTCTTTATCATTGTTGCTTCCAGTCCAAGTGTAAGTTATAGCTGTACCTACAGCAATATTTGCATTTGGAGCAATGGTGACATGTTCTGATCCTGGAGAAGCATTATGACCCGCAGAGTTAATCACTGGTATTATTGGATTGTTAATGTTGAACCATCCAAATCGTTCTGATGGATCAGTGTTGTTTATGTCAAAAGCGGTGTTGTTGTCTTCGCTGTAAGCACTGTAAACTTTGAGTGCTGTATTGTTTACAAAAAGATTTTGGTATGTTTCTATAGTGGCTTCATCTGCACCACGAGTAAACTCTACGGTAGCATAGTAGAAGTTTGTAGTAGCACCTGCTGGAGCAACGCTACCGCTTGCTATGAAGTTGTCAACATTTTCTGCCTTAAGTGGTACATTGTGTTCGACAAGTATTTCAGATACCGTAGAACTTACAGGACTCATCGGGTCATTTGCATCACGCAGTATATTGTGTTTTAGTGTTAAGGTAGCTGTACCATTGTTATCAGAAGTAGAGACGAAGTTCTCTGGATTAAATGTTAAGGTCTGTACCTGATTTGTACTTTGATTAAGTATTATTGAGGCATCTGCATTGATAATGGCGTATTGGAATTGTGCAGGCTGATTAAGATTATCAGTTACATTAGCAGCTATGCCGTTAGCGGTGCTGTATGTATTGTTGACATCTATAGTTAAATTCGTATCTACACAACCACTTACAAAGTTTGTGAGGGTGATGCCATTTCTACCTATGGCAGTTATATTCCCATCAAATCGCATGGACATATTTAAATCTGCATTAGGGTGTAGAAGGTTCTGCATAAAGGTATAGTTATCGCTTGGAGCAATAAATGGACTACTGTAGTTTATATCTACGTTAAAGCTATAAGGATTATATGTCAGTGCTATGTCCATGTAGTCGCTTCTATCGTTGACGGTGGATGAGATGTAGCATCCAACTTTATTGGCATTGCCAGCGTCATGCTCAGCTTTTGCATGGCTTGTGTCACAATCATTTGTTGCAATACCTCCAAACCGTGGCTTAAGAATATCTGTTGCTTGGTCAATACTTGTCCAGTTGTGGTCCACTACAATAAGGTGATATTCACCTACGTTATTATTTATGAGTGTTATTCCAGGTATTTCTCTACCGTGCACTATTTGTAGAGGATGAGGAACATTGTTTTGATTGCTACAATTTATATTTGTTGTGAAATATGAAGTTGCTCCATGGTCTGTGCTTTCTGCATTGGTTGATGTTCCTGATGGAACGTCAGCCCCTGCAAAATTTACAGCATATCCAAGTGTAGGTATGTCGCTATTGTAAAGAGGTGCTGTGACTTGAATAGGATAGTTGTATCCTGCTGCGATGTCTGCAGTGTTATTGTCGTCTATGTTGTTTGCGACACCTGTGGTAGTACCGCCCACACTATCGTTGTTGTCTAGTATGCTGACATCAAAACCAGCAGGTTTAATGGCAAAATTATCACGTGAACATACAGGTCTGGCAAACTGGTTTTGGATACAAGTATAGCACGATGCGGCATCATAAGATGAAAGACATTGAGTGACACAAGTAGCTTGGATATCAATAGGATATGGGTTGCTAGGTTGATTTAAAAAATACTCAGCATAGAAATCTTTGAAACATTGATTAGAAGCTGTACCTGTGTCATCATTTGCATCCCTTGCACAATTATGTGTAGCGAGTGTTTTTGTGCCATTTTCATCTTCTTGTACAAAATACCACACTCTAAAGCCTGCTTTTTTGGAGGCTTTTTCAAGGCTTATATTGTTTGCATCTACAGGTAGGGTTGCTGCACTATATACTGTAAAGTTTTCTCTGTTACTACTGCCTCCAGATTTACCAAGTGTTACAAAAACACTTCCGTCTCCTAGTGAAATTGAAGGGTTTCCACATATTGCATCATAGCCTACATCAGAATCATTTGTAAAAATCTCTGTGGTAATAATCTCTACTTCTACCGTTGTGTCTGTCATGTTGACAGCTTGTGTATGGTCATTGGAAGCATAACTTACAAGAGAAAGGTCAAAGTCCTGTCCCGTGGTTTGCGTGTATAATGGATATTTGAGATACGCCTCCCCTATACCTGCGGTATCAGTCCTCTCTATGTTGAATTGGAAATATGTAGGTCTGTATGGTTCTTCTGTGGCAGTACATTTTTCTATAAGTGAATTTCCACTTGCATGTAGAGGGTTCGTAGAGAAAGAATGTGATACTTGTGAACCAAGTCCAAAGTCTATAGTAGTATGAACTTCTGCTTCCCATTTGTAATCCGTTAGGTTTCCTTCATTGTAATGCCAACGCATGTAGGAACTTTCATTTGATGCTATTCTCCCGCCATTGACATCACTTAAACCGCCTTGTCCTAGTGTATAGAACCCTCCGCCAGCGTGTAGTGCTGGACCATAATTATTGGCAGATACTTCAGACATTTCTACATAACTTAGCCTGCTATTTAATGCACTAAGACCAGAAGGGTTGTTATTTATGTCCACTTTTACAGTGCTGTCTGTGAGGTCAAAATCAGAGGTTAAACTTCTTATTAAGATATTCATAGTCACATTTCTTTCACCATAGGTACTAAGATCAAATTCTCTTGAAGGGTCACCATTAATGAAGATAGAATTGTCTATTTCAACGGTATAGTCATAACAAATTTGAGGCACATAAAGTTCTGTAGCAAAGGTAACAACACTAGGTGTATAAGTGTCATCATCTGTAGAAAGGGAAATGTCTACACTGCTTTCATCTGTCCCTATGACAGCGTCAGCTCCAGCAGTTGTACCTACCTCAATAGTATGTATATCTGCCCCATTAGTGTTGTTTAGGTCTGGAGTTTGCGTTGTTCCTTGTGTGTCAATGGTCGAATCAAAAAAGTTATTTGTACCCGCTCTAAGATACTTGACAACTGCTTTTTCTGATGTCATTTTAACACGGTCTCCAGATGCCCCCTGATCTCCTTCTCCTGCAAATATAGAAAAACTTGAATCTACATCAACACCTGTTTCACGAGGTGTTAAGAAACCAGAAATATGAAGATCTTTAGGATTCCCTGCAGAGATGACTTCATAGCCATCAAAGATAGTGATGTTTCTTGTTTTCTCTGCTCCTGATGTGTTGTTGTCGTAGACTAAAACAAGTGCCCATGCACCATAGTTGCCCAAATTGTCATCTAGGTGAGTATCTACACCTTTGGTTCTCCCTGTTCTACTAGGAACGTTGGCAACTTTGTAGCTAGCTGTGGTAAGTTCGCCCACAAGCAAGGCAGATAGATCAGCATATGCTGCGTATTTATATGCAGTAAATGTAGAAGAACCATCACCATGCTCAATATGCCATTTAACCTCAGTAGGCAGTATGTCTGTATAAGCAGCAGAGTTGACACTAAGTTTTACGCCTAAATCAATAGCATTTTTTATTTGTCCGTGTGCTGCTACAGAGGTGTCAAAAATGTATTGGGTATCAAGACCTTGGTCAGCAATGTCATTATGTAAATATCCTTGCCAGTACAGTCCTGCCCATACGATACGTGAATTATTTATATCAACATCCGCTTGGATATTGTTTATGGTTACTGTGGAGGAGTTGAAAATAGCAGCATTTCCTCCATCTTGATTTATGTATGTTAGATTTTGTTCTGAGTTGGGAAGACCAGTATCATCATCTTGTAGGACTGTATTACCTATAACTTTTATATTTCCTTTTATGTTCATTTTGTCACGCAATGTGAGTCCTAGTACATCAGGAAGGGAGCTTACATTTTCATCATCAACTATTTCTATGATGGAAGATACTATTGAAATATTTGTTTCCTGAGAAGGGTCTAGGGCTGCAATATTATAAATTTCAATATTGAAAACTTCATTGCCTTCTATCTCTGCATCTCCAAATACGGCAAGTGTTACATTGTAGGTAGCTGCACAAGTGTGCTGTTCAAAAAGTATAGAACCAGACCTTATGTCATAGTCTAGACTTTCAGTGGCACTTAGGGCTATTTCACCTGTTCTCCAGAAAACAAGTACATCTGCATCATAAGGGCAATGGTCTACTGAAATTGTGGCATTGACCTCTGTGGTGTCTCCTGCATTTCCTTCTATTACGGATGCACCACCTGTAAAGAAATTTGCAGCACCATAGTCAGTGTCGTTGTCCACTATGGTGATGGTGGAAAACTGGTTAGTGTAGCTATGAGGCTGTAGTGTTGTGGCATTGATATCTACATAAAAGTCTTCATCATTTTCATCTATCCAGTCACCATTTACTTGCACTGTTATAGGAAAACTTTTAGTACATCCTGCACCTGCAACAACGTCAACAAAATCCGATGCACTCATGTAGTCTGCATCTGCCAGTGTTGCTGTAGCATCTCTAGTACTCCATGAGATATGTACAGGGTGTGCAGAACATTTATCGACTGAAATAGTTAGGTTTATATCTGTAGTATTTGTATCTCCTTCTGTAACTACAATTGAAGGGGCATCAATACTGATATTAATAGTGTCATCATCTTTGATGCCAATATGCGATTCATTTTTATCAAAAATAAGATAAGAATCGTATGCTGTAAACTCCAGTACAAACTTTTCATCAGGTTCAGCTATGAGGTCAGCAGTAATATTGATATCAATTAAAGCTAAACTTGACCCAGAAAGAAAAAGGTAAGAGCCACTAGCAACTGCGATAAAGTCAGCAGGAGACGTTGCACTCACGTTAGTGTCGGGACGTATAGTATACTCTAGTAAAACATCTTTTTTAAGTACCGCATGTGCTTGAAGCTGGAGTGTTATAGTATGGTTGCTATCAGTCTCTGTGATATTCATGTCAGGTACGGTAATAAGGGGATATATATCTTCATCGCTTATGGTTATGTATGCTTTGTCATCTGTTATGTCGAAATAAAGAGAATCTCCAGCGATGCTAAGTTCTAGCCTTTCGTCTGCTTCAGGGATGATGTCGGCAAGTATGTCAAAAGTAATATCTACACTGCTTTGACCAGTAAGCAAGAGAGCGTTACCTGATGCGATAATAAAGTCACTGTTGTTTACTGCTTCAATGGGAGAAATCTCATGAAAAGCATAAGAGATATTGAGGTCTAAAGATGCTGCGATGTCAGTATGTATAGTATAAGTCACTGTGTGATTTGTATCTGTTTCAGGATAGGTGATATCAGGAAGTGACGTTATGTTTAGTATCTGGTCATCATCTATTATAAAATACATAGCAGATTCTGTGGTGTTAATATCAATGTTATTTCCATTTGCATCAATGGCAGAAATAGGTCTAATCCAAAAATATTCGAAATTTGGGTCTTCAGGAAGATAATCTCCAATAATGCCAATACTTGCACTTGCATTTCTAGCTCCCGAAGGAATAGTGAGGGTCATCGTAGTGCTTTGCACATCAGCAAGAGTTGCTGGGCTGTTAGAAAGATTACTCTCGTCAAACGTACTTGGAGCTAATCCTCCAGTAAAAAATATCTCATAGGTGATATTTACTGAGTATTTTGCAGGTCTGTCTAAGACATTTGGAAGGGGTATTGTAACGATATTATTTGTATGTCCTTCATCGCCTTGGCTGGAATCAGGCTCACTTCCTAAGATGACATTGTCTGTTTGGTTAAACTGTACAACTTTAGGTATGTAATCATCATCTACAATAGTCCCCGTAAAGTACCCTCCTCCCACATTTACTGTGGCTGTAGGGTCAGAGGCTGGAGCATAGTGTACGACTTGCAAGGTATATGTTTCATTGCTTTCTATGTTTAAGTCTGCAAGGACTTCAACAGGGATACTGAGGTTTAGGTCGCCATTAAGTAGTATGGACTGTCCTAGACTTACGACAGTGATGTCACTAGCACCCGAGGCTGTACCATCAGCAATAATATTGTATGTAAAAATAATATCTGTACTGAAAATAGGTCCTATTTCAATAAAGACTGTCTGGATTTGGTCTGCATCACTTTCATATATAGGAAGAAGTGCAGGATATGAAGTTCCAGTTGAACCAGTTGTTCCAGTTGAACCAGTTGTTCCAGTTGTTCCAGTTGTTCCAGTTGTTCCAGTTGTTCCAGTTGTTC
>CAYXTZ010000064.1:3207-8727 GCA_964468535.1 uncultured Sulfurovum sp. | reverse complement strand
CATCTCTAATAGAAGCCATTGCTTCTTCATGACCCATCTCAGCACACATTGCAACGGTATAACAGTCAGTACCTGCTCTAATCATTCTTAAAGTTAGGTTTGCATAATGACAGTGTACACCGATGAAGACACAGGCTTTAATCTTATTATCTAAAATTGTCAAGTTCGGGTGATTTGGATTAATCTCCGCTTTTACATCAATCTTAGGATACTTAGGTCTATAATCTGGCATAGGAATAATTTTACAATTTGGAATCTCTGATGCCATCTCTAAAATCGCTGCTGATTTGTCTGCAACATCATCTCTCCAGTCCCACAAAACCATTGGTCCAGGGAAAATTGTTGGGTTCTGCATTGTTAACAGTGCTTTTGCAGCATCTCTCATCGCCTCTTCTTCAGATACGATGTTACCATATAGTAACGCTTGTCCCTCGGGTGAAAGTTCAACACCCATCGATGGTGCCGATTGTGGCATATACCCAACAGGACCGACTTCTATTTTCTTTGACATATTTTGATTCTCCTTAATAAATGTTATCAAAAACGATTTGACTTCAGCTCATAAGCTAAGGCATCCTATCCAAAATATATCTATAGTTCTATAAAAGAGACTATGTTTATATTCTAAACCCTAATAAGTGTGTAATATGGTAATAGTGTTTTACCCTATTTACCTCTGATTCCATATAAATTATGAGAGTGAGTTGCAATTTCGTTAAATATAAATTACATAATACACTCAATAAAATTGATATTTGTTATCGACTTTATTTATATAGAAACCTTATATTACTAATATATTCATATTATATTAAACAAGAGTTAAACCAAGCATATCACGACAATACATTCTTGGCATTGTGTATATTCTTCACATTTATACCGTATAATTATTTGCCATAAATAGCTATTTTTTTATTTAAAATATTTTGTAAAATATGTTTGCACTAGTGTTTCAAAATACTTCATCCTAGCCTGACCTTTAGGCGTTGAACTACGTAAATTTTTCATCTCTTGCAGAAATATATCTACAGTGTCTGGTATTTTGTCTTCAAAATACTCTCGTATTTTTTTAGAAAATGCAGGAGATGCTCCTCCCGTCGATATCGCTATGCTTAAGTCACCCCTTTGTATAAAAGAAGGAAATATGAAATCACAGTACTCTACATTGTCGACAGAATTCACAAGTATTTTAAAGTCTCTTGACTCTTCATAGATAGCTTGTTGCAAATCTATCGTATCTGTGGCGACTATCACGATATCATATCCTTCTATATCTCCTGCCCTATAAAATCTTTGGTGAAGTGTCAAAAGATTATCATCTATGTGTTTTAAGATATCTTCGTTTACATGTAGAGCAATAATAGTAATCTCATTTGTAAAGTGAAGTAACTTTTCAAGTTTTTCTGTGGCGATATGTCCGCCACCTACAAGTAAAATCTTGACATATTTCATATCCATATAAAGAGGAAAATATGGCATCACAAACTTCTCACGAGAACTTCTCTTAGTGTTACCACTTTACCCACAATTATAAGTGCTGGTGTAGGTAGGTTTTTAGCTTCATTATAGATATGCTCTAATGTCGAAACAATCACCTTCTCATCAGGCAATGTCCCTCGACTTATGACAGCCACAGGATAATCTTTAGCTTTACCTATACGCATAAGCTGTTGGGCGATATTTTCAAGCTGATGCAATCCCATTAAAAAAATAATAGTCTCATCTTGTTTAAAATTTGACCAATCAAGCTGAGCATAGCCTTTTTCTGGTGCTTCATACCCAGTAACTACACGAAAAGAGACCGATTTTCCCCTATGTGTTAAAGGTATATATGCCATTTCTGGTACAGCTATAGCTGACGTAATCCCAGGAATAAACTCAAACTCTATGCCCCTGCTTGCCAAGTAAAGTGCTTCTTCTCCACCACGACCGAAGACCACAGCATCTCCACCTTTTAGACGTACTACAACCTCGCATGCCAAAGCTTTTTCATATAGTAACACATTTATTTCTTCTTGTGGCAAGATGTGGTGTTTATTTTCTTTCCCAACGTAAATGAGTTGACAACTTTTTTTAACCTCTTTTAGCATATCATCATTGACAAGCCTATCATAAACAACAACATCCGCCTCACGAATAATACGTAAGGCTTTTATTGTTAGCAGTTCAATATCCCCAGGTCCTGCACCAGTCAAATAGACTTTACCCATTCATCTTATCCTTAAATATTTTTAATATTTTACCCTATAACCCACTATTAACAGCTTTTTAGCTATTATCTACCTTAAATTTATACCTAGAAAGATAGTATTTAGATGGATAATAAGGCAGTACAGATGGATAAAGCAAAATATATATGGATGGATGGGATACTCACACCTTGGGACGCGGCACAAGTGCATGTTCTTACGCATACTTTACATTATGGTAATGGTGCCATTGAAGGTACAAAAGCATATCAAACAGTCGATGGTAGATGTGCAATATTTAAACTAAATGAGCATACAACAAGATTACTAAATTCGTCAAAAATGACACTTATGGATGTACCCTATACTGTAGATGAACTCAATGATGCCCAAATCAAACTTTTACAAGAAAATGAACTCTTTGATGGTGCATACATTAGACCTCTGGTTTATCTTGGCTATGGTGTCATGGGGCTTTATCATAAAGACTGCCCAGTTCAAGTTTCTATCTCTGCATGGAAGTGGGGAGCATATCTTGGAGAAGAGGGGCTAAGAAAAGGCATACGTCTTAAAATCTCTTCAATGACTAGAACACCAAATACGTCAGGAATGGGAAAAGCAAAGGCCGTAGCCAACTACCTAAACTCTCAAATGGCAAAGTTTGAAGCCGTTGAGGCTGGGTATGACGAAGCACTGTTACGTGATGACCAAGGCTACATCGCTGAAGCCTCTGGAGCATGTTTTTTCATGGTAAGGGATGGGAAACTCATCTCTCCTCCATCGGACAACACACTAGAGTCTATTACCCAACAAACCGTCATAGATTTGGCTACAGATATGGGCATAGAAGTAATACGCCGTCGCATTAGCCGTGAAGAAACCTATATCGCAGATGAGTGTTTCCTTACGGGAACTGCCGCCGAGGTAACGCCAGTACGTGAGATAGATGCACGTATCATCGGAGCAGGTACGCGAGGACCTATTACTGAGAAATTACAAACGGCATACTTTGATGTGGTTGCGGGTAAAAACCCTGATTACATCCAACATTTAACATACATTAACTAAACTTAGCTAAGCTACCAAGCACAATACCTGAAATATTCAGGACTAACTACACAGAAGGATATATACATGCCAGCAGACATGAACGACTATTTTAAAAAGAAAAAAACGAGCGGAAACACAAACAAAAGTGGAGGAAGCGGAAATGGTGGGGGTGGAAACTTTGAAAACCCTCTAAGCAATATGCCAAAAGGATTACCTACATGGGTCATAGTCATAGCGGCCATTGCACTTGCAGTATTTTTACTTAAACCTTTTACTATCATCAACTCTGGTGAAGTAGGCATCAAGGTCACAACAGGTAAATTTCAGCCAGAACCACTTCAGCCTGGTCTTCACTTTTTTATCCCTGTTATACAGAAAGTAATTCCTGTCAATACACGTATCCGACTTATTACATATTCCAATGAAAGAACAACTGAACTTGGTGATAAATACAAAGGTTTCGAAGGCGGACTTAGAAGAAATGCTGCCATCCCAGTACTTGACAGACGTGGACTCACAGTCAATATAGACTTAGCCGTACAGTACAGCCTTAAGGCATCGTCCGCACCAGAGACCATAGCTACATGGGGTTCAAGCTGGGAAGAAAAAATTATCAACTCTAAAGTAAGAGAAGTGGTACGTGATGTAGTGGGTCAGTACACAGCAGAACAACTTCCTGAAATGAGAAATACTATAGCAACTGCCATCCAGACAAAAGTTACACAGAAAGTAGATGCACTTCCAAATCAACCCGTGATACTTTCATCTGTAGAGCTTAGAAACATCGTTTTACCTCCTAAAATTAAAGGTAAAATAGAAGAAGTACAAGCTGCCAAACAAGATGTAACTATCGCAGAACAAGAGAAAGAAAAAGCAAAACAACACGCACAAAAAGCAGCAGAGATTGCACGTGGTGAAGCTGATAGAAACCGTATTGAAGCACAAGGTGAGGCTGACAAGATTCGTATTGAAGCAGAAGAACAAGCCAAAGCCAATACACTCATCTCACAGTCGCTTACACCTGAGCTTTTACACTTAGAACAAATTAAGGTACAAGGTAAGTTCAACGATGCACTCAAAGTCAATAAAGATGCTAAAATCTTCTTAACACCTGGTGGAGCTGTCCCTAACATTTGGGTAGACACTAAAGGAAGAACGCAACAAACGACTACAGTACAACAATAAATCCTTTTTTCGTTCCACCTCTTTTGAGGTGTAGCGTATACACAAGTTTAATATCTAACAATAGTCCGATTAGATTTGTATATGCATTCCATCTTGCAAGAGATAGAACGAATTTGGAGACATCATCATGACCATAGACTGGAATAAAAACCCCCTAATCCCTGCCATCGCACAAGACCATGAGACTTCTGAAGTACTCATGCTCGCCTACATGAATGAAGAAGCGTACAACCTCACACTAGGTACTGGCTATGCTCATTACTTTAGCAGAAGCCGCCATCGTATATGGAAAAAGGGCGAAAGCTCTAGTCATACACAAGAAGTTAAAGACATACTCCTAGACTGTGATGCAGACACAGTCATACTAAAAATCAAGCAAAATGGTGTGGCATGTCATACAGGTACAAAAAGTTGTTTTTTTACTTCAGCGATGCAAGATAAAGTCATCTTAGAAAAAGAGATAGACACCGATGCCATCTATGGAATAATTGACACACTCTACCATACTATACTCGAACGTAAAAATTCCCCTGCCGAAGCCAAATCATGGACTAAAAAACTACTCGATGACAAAGAACTCATGTTAAGTAAGATACGCGAAGAAGCGGATGAAGTGTGTGTTGCCATAGAGAAAGAAAGTGACGAACAAGTCATATATGAATCTGCTGACTTACTTTATCATGCTTTAGTAGGTTTAGGGTCTAGAGATATATCCCCAGATAGAGTGAAACAAGAGTTAGGAAGACGATTTGGTTTGAGTGGTCTTGCAGAGAAAGAGAGTAGAACGAAATAACCGCTACACTCTCCACTCTCCTAAAATCCATCAAGCCAACATACTTTTAACGCTTCTAAAAAGTCTAACACTTCTTTAGATTCATTTTTAAAATTATCTATTTCTTTTTTAGTTATAGCTATGGCAGATACGCAAGAGTGTGCTATTTCTTCATACTCTTTTTGTGAAAACCCACAACTACTCTTTGCAAAATTCTTATAAGATTTTTCTTTCCACCAAAGTTTATTGGCACCCAAATATAAAGCAGGTATATCTTTTTTTATATACATTGTGGTTGTGATTACATCATAAATAGGTGCT
>CAYXTZ010000064.1:0-3197 GCA_964468535.1 uncultured Sulfurovum sp. | reverse complement strand
CATCATCATCATCTTCATAATCATCTTTATAAAGCACGCCATAGTTTTTCAGATGCCCATCTCCATTGCGTAAAAAATGGTTCATTACCATTGCTTTTACTAACGTTACTAATGCCTTGCGTCTATTATGTGGAGGAATGATGTCTTTGATAAGTCTAGCTAATTCTTCGTAACTTCCATCATATTTTTCATCGGTTCCACGAGCCGTCAAAACACACATATCTTCAAAACCAAGGTAAGTATTATCCTCTTTTACATCAAATCGTTTCATCACAAAGAGTGACATATCATCACTCATATAAAACTCAGGGGTTTCAAGATATGCATTTTTTATGGCTCTCATACAGAAGTATTCATTAAGTGCTAGTTGAGGGTACTCTTTTTGCCATGACTTTACGATGTAATGCTCAAACTTCATTGTTGTTTTATTCTGTGCAGAAAGGAGTAGTTTTGGCTGCACACCTGAGACACCAGAACGGATAGCAAATCGTCCCATTAGTTCTTCAAAAAGGTTTTCTGTGGGAGAGTTAAGTATCTCTTCTAAACTTAGTACTTCATCACTTTTTATACTCTTTCCAAACTTTACACGACCCAAAACATGAGGGCCTACTATTTTTAAAAAACCCATATCATCCATTTTTTCTATTTTAGAAAAGGCATTTTTAATGGCTTCTCTTAACGCTCCTTCAGGCATATTCATTTGAAAAATGGGGTGTAATTCTTTATGCATCCAACTTTGGGAACGTATGGGCATTGTGAGACTTACAACATCTTCTGCTTTTTCATCGTAGTTAAAAACATACTGTTCTGACTCAACACTAAGTCTTCCTGCCTCTTTTGTATTGATAAATACTCTTAAGCTATCATCTTTCATCTTGTAGTTCCTCTAGCGTTTTAGGTCTATCTTTAGGACGCAATGAGAGTTCCATATCTAGTAGATTTAAAAGCGTTTCAACCTTCTTAATCCCCACTTCATCAACAAAGCCATTCTCTATCTTAGAGATAGTTCTTTTGGTTATGTTCGAGTATTGTTCTAAATCATTTTGAGACCATTTCTTCTCTTTTCGCAGTTTTTTTATCTCCTGTCCAAGTTTTTCCAATGTCATAATAAATCCTATATATGAATTATATTTCCTATATTATAACTTTTATACCTAAATATGAACTATATTTCTTATTATAAGAGTTTTTTACTACTAATTTCCAACTTCCCCAACTCCAATAGCCACATATCTAATTTATTTTTACTTTTTTGCAGTAAGTTCCCATTGTATAATTTCTTCAATATCATTATAGAGATAAATAAACTCCGCATGATATTTCTGATTTCTGAATAATCAGGAATTGGATCTAAATGTTCCCCTGAAAATTTAAAATCATTATTGAAAGATTGATTTGCTGGCCAAAGTACATACATAATAAGAAAAATTTAGTATTCCAAATCGATGATAAATTACTGTCATTAAGTTATCAATGGATTTAATAGTTGTGGAGCGATATGTTTCTTCATGAGTATTCTGTTTACTCTCTTAAGTATCTTCTTGGCAGCCTACAAAAGCAAGTATCATAAAAATTAAAAATATATTTATTGATTTCATAGATTATTTATCCCCACAAGAGGAGCTATCTGCATTACCACCTGCAAAATACTTTCCATCAAAACTAACAAGCGAGTAATTTCTTTCAGTTCCTAATGATTCCTTCAGTCCTTCTATGGACAGGAAGCCAAGAGAGTCAGCACCCATGTTTTTTGCTATCTCTTCAGGAGTATACTTGGTAGACACAAGTTCCTCTTTTGTCGGAGTGTCGATACCATAACGACAAGGATACTTTATCTCAGGAGCTGCTATACGCATATGTACCTCTTTTGCTCCTGCGTCTTTAAGCATACGTACTATTTGCTTAGATGTTGTCCCTCGAACTAAAGAGTCATCAATGATGGCAACACGCTTACCTTCTATAAGATGCTTAATGGGAGAAAGTTTCATTTTTACTTTTAAATCCCGTATCGCCTGTGTTGGTTCGATGAAGGTACGACCTACATAGTGATTTCGTACGATGCCCATCTCAAAAGGCACACCTAGTTCATCTGCATAACCTTTGGCAGCTGCCACACCAGAATCAGGTACGGGCAATACCAAATCTATCTCAGAAGGTCTCTCTTGGGCTAATCTTTTGCCCATGTTTAAACGCATTTCATAGACATTTTTACCATCAATAATACTATCTGGTCTAGCAAAATAAATATACTCAAATGCGCATGGATGAAAATCTACATTGCGAAATACCATTTGTGACTTTGGCTCTTTTCCTTCTTCAAATATAAGCATTTCACCAGGTTTCACATCTCTTATATACTCAGCACCTACTAGCTCAAAAGCACAGGTCTCTGAAGACACAATATAGCCACCGTCTTTGAGTTTACCAAGACTTAAAGGACGAATGCCAAATCTATCACGGATAACAAACATTTTTTTTCGGCTTTGTATCGCCAAGCAGTATGCACCTTCTATCTTACTCAACATATCTTTAATGCGGTCTTCTAAAGAATCTTTCTCAGATTTTGCAATAAGATGAATGATGTTTTCTGTATCCATATCTGTTTGAAAGATAGCACCCTTGTCTATCAGTGCTTGACGTACTTCATGTTTGTTGATAAGATTACCATTGTGTACAACGGAGATTTCTCCCAACTTATATTTGGCAAATACTGGCTGTGCATCTCCCACAGACTCAGACCCTGCTGTAGAGTAGCGGTTGTGTCCAACAGCACAGGAGCCTTCAAGATTGTCAAGTGTCTCTTGAGAGAAAACATCTGCCACCATACCACGCTTTTTATATACAGCAATATTCTCACCATTAGCCACAGATATCCCAGTGGCTTCTTGTCCACGGTGCTGCATAGAAAACAGAGAATAATACGCTACAGTAGAAGCCTTATTTGCTCCAAATACACCGACAATTGCACACATGTTATATTCCTAAACAGTCATTTATTGAGTAAAAACCACTCTCTTGGCTGACCAGCCATTTTGCTGCTCTTATAGCACCTTTTGAGAATGTCTCTCTACTTGTTGCTGTATGGTTAAGCTCTAAAAATTCACCATCATTATAAAACCCTACAGTATGACGACCCACTATATCACCACCACGTAATGCCATAACAGCTATCTCATCTTTTGTTCTAGCTCCTATTT
>CAYXTZ010000063.1:0-8927 GCA_964468535.1 uncultured Sulfurovum sp. | reverse complement strand
TCTTTTTTATTTTTCTTTGCTTGGGTTAGGTTTTTGTTTTGAGATTTTGTAGACATAATTCCCCATTTTTTATAATAATTAGGAATATATTACCGTTTTATTATTTTAAAGGGGATTATTTACCTCTTATATCTATTTATATGGGAATAATTCTCTTGTTAATTGCATACTTATATTTATGTACCTTTTATATTAAAAAGGTAATATTTTGACAAAAAGAGATAAAGCAATTTATTTAGATGTTGATGCAAAAACATTAAGAAATTGGAAAAAAAATAAACCAAATTTATATAAAATAGTCATGCTAGGCTTCGCCTTTGAAGAGGTAGTTGAAAAATCTAAAGAAAATTATAAGGAATTAGAAAAGTTAGTCACAAAAGTGATAGAGCAATAGTTTTTTATTAACTCATCCAAAATTACCAAAATTTTCGATAAAATAACCCTAATTGTTTCAAAGGTAAAAAGATGACACTTACAACACCTCTACAAAAAAACGCTATCAAAATCATGCTCCTTGGTTCTGGTGAGCTTGGTAAAGAAGTAGCTATAGAAGCACAGCGTTTAGGCGTGGAAGTAGTAGCAGTTGACAAGTATGAAAATGCACCTGCACATTTAGTGGCTAACAAGTCTTATGTCATAGACATGAAAGATGAGGTGGCCGTGCTTGAAGTCATAGAAAAAGAAAAACCTACTTATGTATTACCTGAGGTAGAAGCCATTAGCATCTCTGCACTTTTTGAAGCAGAAAAACGTGGTTTTCACATCATTCCAAATGCAGAAGCGGTAAACAAAACCATGAACCGTAAAAACATCCGTGTTTTTGCAGCAGAAGAACTAGGACTTAAAACATCTAACTATGAGTTTGTTACTACCCTAGATGGACTCAAAGAGGCGGCTGAACGCATAAAATTTCCTTGTGTCATAAAGCCTGTGATGTCAAGCTCAGGACATGGGCAAAGCATTGCGAAATCTGCTAAGGACATAGAAAGGTCATGGGAAGTAGCCAAAGAAGCTCGCGGGGATGCTTCGGAACTCATAGTAGAAGAGTTTATCCCTTTTGATTATGAGATTACGCTACTTACCGTACGTAACGAAACAGGTACAGTCTTTTGTCAGCCAATCGGTCATGTGCAAAAAGAGGGAGACTTCATCTTGTCATGGCAACCTATGAATATGGCAAATGATACTCTTCAAAAAGCCAAAGACATTGCCAAAGCAGTGACAGATGGGCTTGGGGGTCGTGGTATCTTCGGTGTAGAGTTTTTTGTGAAAGATGGGGAAGTGTACTTCTCAGAACTTAGCCCTCGTCCACATGATACAGGTATGGTCACACTCATCACACAAAGTCAAAGCCAGTTTGCGTTACATGTACGAGCTGTACTTGGCTTAGCACTTGACTACACAGCATATGGTTCTGGTGCTTGTGGAGCTTACAAGGCTTCAAATGAAAGCCATAACCCTACTTTAAACATACCAGATGACGCCTTTAGTTCCAACTCTTTTGTAAGGGTTTTTGGAAAGCCTGAATCACATATAGGTCGTCGCATGGCTGTGAGTCTTGTGCTAGATGATGATGTGGAAGCTGCAAAAGCAAGAGCTACTGAAATAGTCTCTCAAATAACAGATAAGTAAAAAGGAGATTTTATGCGTTTTTTAGCCCGTGTTTTTTTACCACTTTTATTGCTCGTATACATAGCCACTGAGACTTACCTCAAACTACAACATACATCTCTTTGTGGAGAGGTAGGGTGTAAACTTGCAGCTGAACTCTTAAACTTTGATGCTCTTTATCTTAACTATGCTGGTATGGCGGGGGTGTTTAGTTTAATCATTTTAGGCTTATTGTCACTTAAAAATAAGTTTTATGAACATCTGTTTTTTGTAGGACTTTATGGGGCTATAACCTTTGAAGCCACTATCATCAGCTACCAGTTCATAGTGAACTCTGAGCCTTGCATTTTTTGTTTAGGTATCTTTTCTTCTTTACTGATTATTGCACTCTTTAGCCATGCAAAACATTTTCTAATTACACTTGTTACCGTAGGGGCTATCTTCATAGGGCTAAGTACACTATCTGTTACAAAAAATAAAACCTTTATTTCTGAGTCAGGTAACTACCTTATACAATCAGACAGTTGTCCTCATTGCATAAAAGTAAAAGCTTACTTTTCTGAACATAACATAGCATATACCTCTATATCTACACAAGAAGCAAGTGTCCGAAGTTTTTTAAAGTTTGCAGGCATTACGAGCATCCCTGTGTTGATAGTCAATGAAAAATTACAACGTACTCTTCTTGTTGGCGACAAAAAAATTATCTCATATTTTAAATCAATAGATACTAAGAGTGTATCAAAAATGAAAACAAAACACATCGTAAATACAGCAATGCAAAGTAGTAGCTTGAACCTTACATCAGGCGGGTTCACAGCAGACTTTTTAAATGGAGAAAATGATGATGGAGGCTGTGCCATCAGTATCGTTAAGACAGCATCATGTGACAAAAATAAAACAGATTAATAGCACTGGAAGATGCTATGACTATTGTACTACTTGATACAAAAACATTAAAGAATTTTTTATTTTGTATTCTAGGTTTTAAATATCCCTAGGATCTACAATCTTACCAGCTATAGCTGATGCAGCTGCCACAGCTGAGTTAGCCAAGTAAATTTCAGAAGTTCTAGCACCCATACGTCCTACAAAGTTTCTATTTGTTGTAGCAACACAGCGTTCACCATCACCTAATATACCCATATATCCGCCAAGACAGGCTCCACACGTTGGGTTAGACACTACAGCACCAGCTTCTATAAGAATTCTCATCAATCCCTCATCTTGTGCTTGAAGTAATATTTTTTGCGTAGCAGGCGTAACTATCATACGAGTATGACGTGCTACTCTATTGCCTTCCATAATTTTTGCAGCAATACGTAAATCTTCTATACGTCCGTTGGTACAGCTTCCTATCATCACTTGGTCTATCTTCAAGTCATCTTCTACTGCTTGCTCTACTGGTTTACCATTAGATGGCAAGAATGGGTAAGCGATAACTGGGCTAAGTACCGATGTGTCTATGGAAATCACTTGACAATACTCTGCGTCAGTATCTGAAGCATGTATTTTAGGCTCTGCTCTAAGTCCACCATTAGCTTCTTTTCTGTCTTCCAAGTAAGCCAATGTCACATCATCCACAGCAAAAATACCATTTTTAGCACCTGCTTCTATGACCATATTAGCGATGGAAAATCTATCTGCCATCCCTAGGTGCTGTATGGCATCTCCTACAAACTCTATGGCTTTATATAACGCACCATCCACGCCTATCTGACGGATAAGCTCCAAGATGATATCTTTACCGTAGATATGTTCTCCGGGTTTACCTCTAAGCTCTACCTTGATAGTCTCAGGCACCTTAAACCAGTTACCACCAGTAATCATCCCAAAGGCAAGGTCTGTACTTCCCATACCCGTAGAAAATGCACCCAATGCACCGTGCGTACAGGTATGAGAGTCTGCACCGATGATAACATCTCCAGGAAGTACTAGTCCTTTTTCTGGAAGTAAGGCATGTTCTATGCCCATGTCTTTTTCATCAAAGAAGTACTTAAGGTCATGCTTATATGCAAACTCTCTACTTATCTTTGCTTGGTTAGCAGATGCTATGTCTTTTGCAGGAATGTAGTGGTCCATCACAAGTGCAAAAGCATCAGGGTTAGCAAGTTTTTCTGCCCCAGACTCCTCAAAGGCTCTTATAGAGATAGGTGTAGTAATGTCATTACCGATAATCATATCGATATTTACACGCACTATCTCCCCTGCTTTTACTTCGCGTCCTGCGTGTTGCGAAAATATCTTTTCTGTCATTGTTTGTGCCATGTCTGTCCTTCTTGCACATATCGTGCCTATATCATTATGCGAATTATAGCGAAATAAGATTATGGAATAATTTTAGACTACCTGCAGTGGTGCTTTCTAGCCTTTTTAAAGTATGCCTATAAACACATCTGTCAGTGTTACTAAAATAAAACTTCAGAATCTAACCAAAGAGAAGGTAATCGTAATATTCATGTGATATCTGAAGTATTAAAATTCGGGTTATGTTTTTATTTCCTTCAGTCAAGGCACAACTCTACAATTAGTTGCTACAATGATTATAGATATATAAGGTATATATCATGAATATTGAGCGGAGTCCTGAGAAAAACGAAGTATTGGAACGAAGTGAGTATCCCTTATCAGAACATCATCCAAGCATTGGTGTATAAGTATGCCACTGGGCAGATAAAGTTGGAGATATAAGCTAGAACAAGGGTACTGAAAGCATAGGAAGAAAAAATGAATGAAATTATTTGTCCAAATTGTAAAACAGCTTTTAAAGTAGATGAAGCTGGGTTTGCTGATATACTTAAACAAGTGCGTGACCGTGAGTTTGATAAAGAGCTAAGCAATAGACTAGCCCTTGCGGAAATAGAAAAAGAAAATGCAGTCAAATTGGCTGAGGCTAATCTTAAAAATACGCTACAAGATGCGTTGGCAAAAAAAGAACAAGAAATCTCTGAAATGCAATCAATGATGCAGAGTGCCCAAACCCAAAAGGAACTCGAAGTCTCAAAGGCTGTTAGTCAAATAGAAAAAGAGCGTGATGAACTTCTTAATAGTTTAAAAAATAAAGAGATTGAAAAGCAGCTTGAACTCTCAGTGGCTACTAAAAACATAGAAAAAGAACGTGATGACCTCCTTCATGCCTTAGAGCTAAAAGAGACTGAAAAAAAGCTATTAGAGAAATCTATCAGAGAAAAGTTTACAAATCAACTTGTCGTAAAAGATGAAACCATTAGAATGAAAGAAGATGAGATAGAACGCTTGAGAGATTTTAAACAAAAACTTTCAACTAAGATGGTGGGTGAGACCTTAGAACAGCATTGTGAATATGAATTTAATAAACTTCGAGCAACGGGTTTTCAAAATGCCTATTTTGAAAAGGACAATGACAGCACAGGAGGAACTAAGGGAGACTACATCTACAAAGAAGTAGATGATGAGGGAAATGAAGTCATCTCCATCATGTTTGAAATGAAAAATGAAAATGATGAGACGGCCACTAAAAAGAAAAATGAAGACTTCTTGGCAAAGCTAGATAAAGACCGTAAGGTTAAGGGATGTGAGTATGCAGTACTGGTCTCTCTTTTAGAAGCAGACAATGAACTGTACAATACAGGCATAGTCGATGTCTCTTATAAATTTGAAAAAATGTACGTGGTGCGTCCTCAGTTTTTCATCCCTATCATCACACTTCTTAGAAATGCGGCTATGAACTCCATGGCGTACAAAGCAGAGTTAAATATGATGCGAAATCAAAATATAGACATCACTAATTTTGAAGAGAAGATAAATGTGTTTAGAAAAGGGTTTGCATATAATTATGACTTGGCAAGTCGTAAATTTAAAACTGCCATCGATGAGATAGATAAAACCATTACGCATCTTCAAAAAACAAAAGATGCTCTGCTGTCATCGGAAAATAACTTACGTTTGGCCAACAATAAGGCTGATGATTTAACCATCAAAAAACTAACACATGGCAACCCTACTATGAAAGCTAGGTTTGATGAGCAAAATGACGTTTAGGCTAGTAGTACTTTTAGCAGAGGGTGTTGCAATATGAAGATTGATACAATCTATTGACAATATACACCAAATGGTATATAATAAAATAATCACTTCAAAGGAGCTACGATGTCAAAAGTACAAACAAGCCTACGCCTAGAAGAAGAGACGTTTAATGAAGCCAAAGAAATACTCAAGTCTTTAGGCATGAACTTTACTGAGGCTGTGAATGTATTTGCTTCTATGGTAGTACAAGAAAAAGGACTTCCTTTCAATGTAATAGCCTCCTCTTACCCAAGTCTAAGCTACAAAGAAGCACAAAAAAAAGTACAACATTCCATAGACAATATAGACAAAAATGAAGGCATACCTTCTGATGCATTTTTTGAGAAGATATTAAAGTAAGTGCAAAATTACCGTATCATCATAGAGCCAGAAGCAGGGGATGACTTAAAGAACATTTATGCGTATATCTCTAGTGAAGATAGTGTGACGCAGGGGCAAAGGTTTTTGCACAAATTGCAGATAGCCATAAACTCACTAAACTACATGCCAAAGCGTTTTCGTAAAAGCATCTACATAGACGATGGAAAAACGCATGATATGGTGGTGCATGGCTATACTATCTGTTATCATATACGTGAAGAAACGGTGTATGTGATGGCTGTGTTTCGGCAAAGGACGTTGCAATGATGATGAGTTGTCATTGTCACCCGACCCCTAAATTTTCGCTAAATTTTAAATTTCCTGCATTTATGCAAAAGGGTATTTGGATGATAGGAGATGAATAGGTTTTGAAAACAAAAATGAGAAAAGCATATTGGAAGCCAAAGTCTTTTTTACTTATTGATATTTGTCAAGAGCTAAAGCAAACCATTAAACTATAATCACTTTAGAATACACATAGAGAAACTAAAATGTTAATGAAGCTAAGTGACGTTTATCATGTACTAAACGTTATGTTCCTATAACGCAAACAAAAGGGTAAAAAATGAAAGTAAAAACAGTAGAAATTTCTGGTGATTTTGAAGGGGGTCATGGTGAGAATGACTTTGTCAATCTTCATTGTGAGTTTAAATTTGATAATGGTGAAGTTTTAAATGAAACTGTTAAAAATTTTCCTTATTCGCCATCTACAAAAAATGTATGTTTTGGTTTATTAGAAGATGAAATATTTGATATCGTTGAAAAATTAAACCTAAACGATGAAGAAAAGAGACTTCTTTCACAAAAGAGTCAATATGCACTTGAAAAACTTGTCTATAAAGTTTGGAGAATGGAAGGAAGTATTGAGTAATTCACTCCTTCTTTGCAAATAGTGTTCAGGTCATAATGATGCTCTAATCATAAGAAAAATTATCCCATCAAGTCTATACTCCCCACACTCATACCTAAAACAACAGAAGCGAAGCCATGAATGCCTTTTAACTCCTGTCTAATATGGCTAGGTGTTAGGGAAGTTGAGACAGGGTTGACAAAATCTGAAAAAATAGCTAATATAGTACTAAATTAAGTACTAAAAAGGATATTTATTGTGACACAGATTTTATCAAACTATTCTGCTAGTATCTCTGAACTCAAAAAAAGCCCTTCATCTCTCATAGAAGATGCAGGAGGAGAGGCTGTAGCTATACTGAACCACAACAAGCCCAGTGCATACCTAGTGCCTAGTGCTTTGTATGAGCAGATGATTGACATTATTGATGACTATCATTTTGCACAAGAGGTTCGAGAGAGACTTGAATATACTGAAGATGATATGATAAAAGTTTCTGTAGATGACCTATGAACTTATATTTATCAAAAAATCAAAAAAAGAGTGGGAAAAACTAGATTCTTATATACGAGAGCAGTTTAAAAAGAAATTGACAAAAAGACTTGAATATCCACATGTGCAACACGATAAATTGAGTGGATTTTCTAATGTTTATAAGATAAAGCTACATAGTTCTGGTTTCAGGTTAGCCTATGAAGTAGTTGATGAGAGGGTTATAGTAGTTGTGTTATCTATAGGAAAAAGAGAAGACAATGCTGTATATGATGAAATACAAAAGAGATTAGACAACTAATATGCCAACTCTAAAAATATCAAACACCGTTAGCATAGATGAAAATGAAGTAGAAATTTCTGCCATACGAGCAAGTGGCTCTGGAGGACAAAAGGTCAATAAGGTCTCAGCTGCCATTCATCTGCGTTTTGACATCGAGGCTTCGTCTTTCCAGGCTTCTACAAAGAAAAGCTACAAGAGCTTAAAGACAAACGTATCACTAAAGAGGGCATAATAGTCATCAAGTCACAACAGCACCGAAGTCAAGAACAAAATAGAGATGAAGCTTTGGAGAGGTTAATTGAGCTTGTTAAGAGTGTGAATGTCGTACAAAAAAGGCGAGTGCCTACCAAGCCTACTAAAGGTTCAGTAGGTAGACGCTTAGACTCGAAGAAGAAACAGAGCATGCAGAAAAAATTGCGTGGGAAAGTTGAGAGGGAGTAGTGTTTAGCTAGGAGTTATCATTATGACCTTAGCACCATGTATAAATTAAACAATAGCCATATTTAAAACTTGCTTGAGTTTTACTATAATAAGTTAAACACTCTCTAAAAGGATAAGTTATGCAACTTCAACCAAACTATATAGTTGATAACTACAATCATAAAATAGCAATTCAATTAGACATAAAAACTTATGAAAAGATTGCAGATGCACTAGAAGACTATGCACTTTTTAAATTTATGGATGAAAATAAAGATGATAAAAAATTATCCTTAAAAGATGCAAGAGCCTCATATGCTTCGCTAAAAAAAGACTCTTAAGAAGCATGGAAGTTGAATGATAGAAAAAAGTTTTTAAAAGAGCTCTCAAAGCTACCAGCAGAATATGCAAAAACAATTGAAGAGTTTATTTTTTATGATTTACCAAATTATTCAAGTTTAAGTGATATTGGAAAAGTTGAAAAATGACTGGTTACAAAAATTATTTCAAAATAAGATTCGGTAATTATAGAGTTGTAATCAAAAAAGAAAATGATTGTATAATTATCGAAACAGTAAAATACAGAAGAGAAATTTACAAGTACTTTCCATAAGTTAAAAGTATTAAAATAAGTTCAGATACAACAAAACAGAGTAGCCAATAAGCCAAAAGAACTAGTGCTGGTAGTTAAATAAATCATATAACAAGTACATGTGCCGATTGCCAATCATGAATTATATCACGCTTCATAATGTGATAATAAAACTATGCTATACTGTTCTGTAAGATTGATATGTAAAAGGATTATGTATGATAGAAGCTACATTAGCAGACCTGAGACAGTCT